>NZ_JBQEAU010000148.1:0-8507 GCF_052108595.1 Advenella sp. | reverse complement strand
ATGTGATTGGTCCTTGAATTTGTATGAAAAATTTTGCGGCCATTACGCGGCTTCGGATACCGGCGGGGACTGACAATATGCGCGCAGACGCAGATGCCCCAAAAGCGCTACCAGCAATACCAAGATCCCCGCACACAGCGCAATAGCAAAGCCGACCTGCGCGCCTGATTCATCCACAATCCGGCCCGAGGCGACGGCCCCCAACGCCACGCCCACATTCAGACCGGCCAGCAGCCAGGTCATGCCCTCGGTCAGTTGATGCGCCGGCACCAGACGCTCCACCAGCGTCATCGCCACTATCATCGTTGGTGCAAAGAACAAACCGGCCAAGAATACAGTGGCAGCCAGCGCGGGGACATTGTCTACCAGCATCAGGGGAAGCGTGGTGACAGCCGTTGCCAGCCCACCCAGCAACAGCAAGCGATGCAAGGGCGTTCGCAATTTCATTGCGCCAAATAGCAGGCCTGCCAGGAACGATCCGACAGCATAGGCTGCCAGCACCAGGCTAGCCGCCGCCGGCTGCCCCAATTGCTCGGTGAGGGCCACGCTCACGATATCCACGGTGCCGACAATAACGCCCATTGCCGCCATCAGCAGTATCAACAAGCGTACATTGGCCAGCCGGATAACCGATCCTGCGGCATCTGTGCCGTTGGGCCGGACCTGAACCTGGGGTTCAGTGCCACGCTGGGTGGTCAGCGCCCATACGCCAAGCACAAGCAACACGAGCGCTGCCAATGGACCAGCTTGGGGAAACGCCGCTACCGACAATCCAACAGACAGCGCAGGCCCGACGATGTAGGTGGCTTCATCAATTACCGTCTCCAGGGAATAGGCGGCACTTAACTGCGGCTGACCCCGATAAATCGCCGTCCATCGTGCCCGCAGCATCGCCGAGATACTGGGCATGAAGCCGGCCAGCAAGGCGCCAGCGAACAAAATCCAGTCGGGTGCCTGCCAACGGGACGCAGCAAGCAAAACCAGCATACCGATAACACTGATCATCGTCGCTGCGGGCAATACCCGGCTTTGTCCGTGACGGTCTACCAAACGAGAGATCTGCGGTGACAATAGTGCGTAGGTCAACACGAACGTAGCAGACACGGCACCGGCTAAAGCATAGCTTGCACGCAGTTGCGACAGCATGGTGATGATGCCGATACCAGTCATGGGCAGTGCAATCCGCGCCAGCAGACCTGCCAGGGCAAAGCCCATGGCGCCAGGCGCAACGAAAAGTTCTCGATACGGATTAACCATTTCATTCTCCAGAGCGCGACCCGCTTGCCATTGCGTCACGGGGCAGCGATAATACATACAGTGCGTATGAATAGAATTATATATTCATACGCATCGTATGTAAATAATCATACGTCACGTATTAAAAAGGAGATGCACAAATGGTCCGTCGAACCCGCGCCGAAACGGAAGAAACGCGCGCTACTCTGCTGGCGACGGCAAGAAAGGTATTCACTGAGCGTGGCTATGCCGACACGTCGATGGATGAGCTCACGGCGCAGGCAAACCTGACCCGCGGCGCGCTCTATCATCATTTTGGCGACAAAAAAGGGTTGCTTGAGGCTGTGGTAGAACAGATCGATGCCGAGACCGATGCCCGCCTGCGAGTAATTTCTGACTCGGCTCAGGACCCATGGGAAGGTTTTAACAATCGCTGCCACGCCTATCTGGAGATGGCGCTGGAACCCGAAATGCAGCGCATTGTGCTACGCGACGCCAAAGCGGTGTTGGGGGGCCCTTCGCCTGACTCACGCCGCCATTGTCTGGACACGATGCAACGACTGATCGAAAATCTCATGCAACAGGGCGTTGTAGTCAAAACCGACCCGGAAGTATTGACCGCACTCATTTACGGCGGCCTGGCCGAGGCCGCCGTCTGGATCGCGCAAGCCAAGGACGGCAAGCTGCGATTGAAGCAGGCCAAGGCCACCTTACAATTGCTACTTCGGGGCCTGTTAATCAGGGCATAGACCAGGCCTGATATTGTCACACCAGGAAAATGCATATCCCGATACGGATATTATTGGCCTGTTACTGACCTGATATTGCTGAAGCGATATCATGGACGTGATATCGTATATTTGATACCAAGTGCGTGATTGACCTTTGGCGATAGGCCGAATAAATGTGGATTTGACGCTATCGTTACCCCCAAACATAAAGAAAAGAAAATTTTCGATAAAAAAACGTCAAAAAGTGATAATTGTTAAAGAAAACCTTTGAAACCCGGCTATTATTGAAAATTGTTATTTACCACTTGTAACATTTTTGGTCTATCTGATATGGCTACTCGAAAAAACTATGAATCCTTGCCAGACCTGCGCGCAGTGGCAAAACTAGGCACCTTTGCCGAGCGGCTGCACTTTCTTCGCAAAATTCATCATGGCATGAATCAAAACGAACTGGCGCTTGAGCTCGGTGTGTCCCAAAGTACGATCGCCAATTATGAGATGGGTAATCGTAAAGTCAGCCCATCAGCGCAAATTGTCAGTCGGCTGGCTGTATTCTTTGGTGTCAATTCCGATTGGCTGATCAACGGCACACTGCCCATTCTTCCGGAAAAAAGTTTCGTTCCCCCGGAAGTGGCCGCCCGCGACGCCTTGTTCAAATCACTGACCCAAAAGGAAACAGCTGCGCTTATTGCCCTTACCGGCAAACAGCGCAAAGAGCTGACGGCGCATATCAAGTCATACCTGAAAAATGCTTGATCAGCCTAGCTGATTCCTTGCCCAGTACCAGCAAAAAAAGAGCCGTGTGCAATGTATAACGCACACGGCTCTTTCCGTTTTTTGCCAGGACCCATTGACTCAGTCCCCGCCCTGCTCCGATACGCTTATCCGCACGCATCAATCATCATCGATCGCGACATTACGACCAAAGCTAGCGGCCGTAACCTTCTTAAACGATTGCTGCAGTGTCAGGCACCTTGCTCGCATCATGAAAGTCAACTGACGGATTGACCACCGGCTTGATAAAACCGGTACGAATTAGAAAGTCTCCAAAACCTTCCTGATCCTGCCGCCCGGCAGCCCAATGACCGATCTGTTCATCCAGGATGTCCAGAATCTGTTCTTCGGTAATGTTTTCCTTGTACAGCCTTGGAATGCGGGTACCGACGCGATTGCCGCCCAGGTGCAGATTGTAGCGCCCTACCGCTTTACCAACCAGTCCCACCTCGGCCAGCATGGCTCTGCCGCAACCATTCGGACAGCCCGTCACGCGCGTGACAATAAAGTCGTCTTGCAAACCATGACGAGCCATGATGGCATCCATTTTGTCGATAAACGACGGCAAAAAGCGCTCGGCTTCAGCCATCGCCAGCGGACAGGTTGGCAAGGCCACACAGGCCATTGAGTTTTCCCGCTGGACAGTCACGTTGTCGTTGATCAAACCATGGTCGCGCGCCAGTTTTTCTATCGCATCCTTGTCCGCCGCATCCACATTGGCCACGATCAGATTCTGGTTAGCCGTCAGACGAAAATCACCGTTGTGAATTCGCGCAATCTCACGCAAGCCAGTTTTCAGCGACCGGCCGGGATAGTCCAGCACACGTCCATTTTCAATGAACAGCGTCAGATGCCATTTTTTATCAATGCCATGAACCCAGCCGATCCTATCGCCTCTATCGGTAAATTCGTAGGGGCGGATCGGCTCAAAGGCAAAGCCCATGCGCTGTTCCACTTCCGCCTTGAACGCCTCCAGGCCCACACGCAAAATCGTGTAGCGTGTTTTGGCCGCTTTCCTGTCGCTGCGATTACCCAAGTCACGTTGCGCCGTCACCACTGCTGCGGCGGTGTCCAGCGTTTTGTCCAGGGGGATGAAACCGAACTCATACGCCGTGGTGGGAAAAGTCGCGGCATTGCCATGTTCCATGGACAGGCCACCACCGATCAGCACGTTGAATCCAATCAGGCTGCCTGCCTGTTCGATAGCAACAAAATTCAGATCGTTGGCATGTAGGTCCACATCGTTTTGCGGCGGTATGATCACTGTAGTTTTGAATTTGCGTGGCAGATAGCTTTTGCCCAGAATCGGCTCCAGTGTATCGGTATCGGTGCTTTGCACCTTTTCGCCATCCAGCCAAATTTCCGCGTAAGCCTGAGTTTTGGGCAGCAGATGCTCGGAAATTTTCTTGGCCCATTCCCAGGCTTGTACGTGCAGCTGGGACTCGACCGGGTTGGACGTGCATAGCACATTGCGATTGACATCGCCCGCCGTAGCGATCGAATCCAGGCCCAGTTGATGCAGCCACTGGTGTACCGGACGAATATTCTGCTTTAACACGCCGTGATACTGGAAGGTCTGACGATTGGTAATGCGGATGCTGCCGTACATTGTATGACTGGCGGCAAACTCGTCAATCCCCAGCCACTGGGCTGGTGTAATGACACCGCCCGGCATCCGGCAGCGCAGCATCACATTTTTCAGCGGCTCCAGTTTCTGTTCTACACGTTCGGCCCGAATATCACGATCGTCCTGCTCATACATGCCGTGAAAACGGATCAGGTTGAAATTGTCACCACGAAAGCCGCCGCTTAACGGATCCTGAAGATCCTCGACGATGGTGCCGCGCAGATACCTGCTATTGCTTTTCAGACGTTCGTTATCCGACAGCTTGCCGGCCGGTGCTTTGATGTCACTCATGATCATTCCTCAATATACGTCGCGCTGATAGCGGTGCGACTCGCGCAGCTCATCCAGATAGGCATCGGCATCATCAACACTGAGCCCGCCCTCGCTGGCGATCACCTCAAGCAAGGCCGCTTCAACGTCTTTAGCCATACGACTTGCGTCACCGCACACGTACAGATGCGCGCCCCTCTGCAGCCACTGCCACAGCTGCGTGCCTTCCTGCAGCAACTTGTGCTGGACGTAAACTTTTTCCTGCTGATCACGCGACCATGCAAAACTGTAGCGTGACAAACGCTCGGACTTGGCCAACTGCTGCCATTCGAGCTGGTATAGAAAATCATCCTTGAAGGATTGGTTGCCAAAAATGAGCCAGTTGTCCCCTTCCTGGTCTTGGGCATCGCGTTTCTGCATAAATGCGCGAAACGGTGCAATGCCAGTGCCGGCCCCGATCATGATAATGGGCGTTTGTGCATCCTGGGGCAGACGAAAGTGCGCCGACGGTTCGATAAAAATATCCACTTCATCGCCTGCTTCCAGACGACGATTCAGGTAACCGGAAGCCCCACCCTGATACTGTATCGTATCCTGCTCATACTCCACCAGGGCCACGGTGATGTGGACCTCGTCACCCACCTCTTCCTGCGCCGAAGCAATGGAATACAGGCGCGGGGTAAGCGGGCGCAGCAAATTGCACAACTGCTGCGCTGTCAGCACCTGCGGCACCCTTCGGAGCACCGTATCTATAGGCGTATCGGCGATATAGTCCTGCAATGCCTTGTTGTCGGCAACCAGCTCAAGAAGACCCGGATCCTGGGTAATCTGTGCATATCCCTTCACAAAGGCCGGCGTGTTTTGGGTAATGTCCAGATGATGAATCAGTGCGTAGCGAACCCCCACCTGTGTCTTGCCATCGGCCAGCGTCACATTTGCGGCGCCATCGATCCCGGTCGAGGACAAAATCGAATCAACTAGCGCCGGGTCATTGCGAAACCAGACACCCAGCGCATCGCCAGGCTGATAACGGATACCGGAGTCAGCCAGATCAAATTCCAGATGCCGTACATCCTTGAGCGAGTCGCGACTGGTGATTTTCTGGTTGGTCAGAATGGTGGCAGTAAACGGTTTTTCCCGCGTGTAAATTTGCGCATGCACCTGCGGTTCATTGACCAGGCCACTGACACTGGCGGGCGCTGAAGTGGCTGCCGTATTGCGGCTTTCGTGTTCGACCAGCCAGGCCACTGTTTTTTCAACCCACTGGTCAGCCGTTGCCTGGTAATCCAAGTCGCAGTCTACACGCTCAAACAGACGCTGCGCGCCCAGTTGCTCCAGACGCGAATCGAAATCCTTGCCCGCCTGGCAAAAATCAGGATAGGAACTGTCTCCCAACCCCAGCACTGCAAACTGCAGGGATTTGACCTCGGGTGGCTTCTTGCCGAACAGCGCCTTGTGCAATGTCAGCGCCTCTTCAGGTGGTTCACCATCGCCCTGGGTCGAGACGACAACCAGGACAAGCCGCTCCGAAGCGAGCTGCCGGCTTTTGTAATCGCCCGCATTTTTGAGCACCGATGCGACCCCGGCGGCCTTCAGTTTATCCTGCAACGACTGGGCAACCCGGCGTGCATTACCGGTCTGGGATGCCGACAATATCAGTACCGGACTGGCCTGTTCCGGCGTGCCGGGCGCTGCTGCAACACTGGCACTGGCGGCGACAGGTGCATCCATCTGCTGGCTGCGTGCCCATAAATAGCCGGACAGCCACGCTGTCTGCAACGGATTCAACCCCGAAAGGTTCTTCTGCAATTCGGATAGCGTATCCGAATTGATCGGCAAGCCCGATAGTGGTGGATAACTCATTTGTCTGATTTCCCTGCGCACGGACAATACTCACCCAGTAGAATGCCGGTCGTCAGAACCGTGCCCTGGGCGGCTTGTCACTCATTGTTTACTATTTATGTGGACGATTTACTATTTATACGGGTTTCATCCTAGCAACGATTGCGCACTGCACGAACGACAGATATGTCATTTCAACATTACCTCTATCTATATAAGCCTGCCAGGTATGTGATACCTTCTTATTACTGAAAGATCTAAGCTACAAGCAGATATATATTTTTCGATTATTTGTAAAAACACTACGATTACAGATGCAATAACCATATAACCGCCCTTCTCTCACATTTGACTCGAAACACGATGCAGACCTTTCCCTTATTTGCCAATCTCGCAGGACGTCCCGTACTGGTGATTGGCGGTGGCACAGTGGCCGAGCGCAAGACGCACGCCCTGCTTGATGCCGGCGCCTGCGTACACCTGGCAGCCCCGGAGCTGACACCACAACTGAAATTATGGACAGAACAGGGCAAAGTATTGCTGCGCGGGCAGCAGTTTGAAGCCCAATGGCTCGACGACGTATTCCTGGTTGTGGCGGCCACCGACGATGCCGCTGTCAATCAGACCGTATCGGATGCCGCCGAAGCTCGTAAAAAACTGGTCAACGTCGTGGACAATCCACAACTGTGTTCGTATATCGTTCCGTCGGTGATCGACCGTTCGCCCGTGCAAATTGCCATTAGCAGCAATGGCACGGCCCCGGTGCTTATCCGGCAATTGCGCCAGCAACTGGAAACACTGATTCCCCAGCAATTCGGCAATATGGCCCAGATTGCCGGACGCTGGCGTGGCAAGGTCAAGCAACAGCTGGGCTCCCTGACGGAACGACGACGCTTCTGGGAAATGCTGTTCAGCAGCCGCTTTGCCGATGCCGCGCAGTCGGGCGACACGGCGGGCGCCGAGGCGTTGCTGCAGGCGCAACTGGCTAGCGGCGTGCCGCAACAAGGCGAAGTCACACTGGTGGGCGCTGGTCCGGGCGACCCCGGGTTGCTTACCCTGAACGCCCTGCAGGCCGTTCAACAAGCCGATATTGTCTTTCATGACGCACTGATTTCAGATGAAATAATGACACTGATCCGCCGCGATGCCGAGCGGGTGCCGGTGGGCAAGCGCGGTGGCCACCATTCTGTGCCACAGGACCAGATCAATGAACTGTTGATCAGCCACGCCAGAAAAGGCCTGCGCGTGGTGCGGCTCAAGGGCGGTGATCCTTTTATTTTCGGACGTGGCGGCGAGGAAATGCAGGCAGTCACCGACCAGGGCATTGCCTGTCGGGTGATTCCGGGTATCACTGCCGCACTAGGCGCCTCTGCCTATGCCGGCATCCCGCTGACCCATCGCGACCATTCGCAATCGGTTCTGTTTGTTACCGGCCACACCTGTCGTAACGAAAATGCGATTGACTGGGATACCCTGGCTCGGCCGCGTCAGACCATTGTGGTCTACATGGGCACCGTTAATGCGGCCAGAATTACCCGCGAACTGACGCAGCGTGGTCGTCGTGCCGACACGCCGGTTGCCGTGGTCAGCCATGCCACACGCGCTTCACAAAAAGTATACGCGGGCACATTGGCCGATCTGCACGCCCTGGCCGCGCAGGCCGCAGCGCCGGCTCTGTTCATCATTGGCGAAGTCGCTGCAGTACAGCATGAATCCCGGCTTTCTGGCGTAAACAGCGTGGCCAACGACACCAACAGCGTCATTGCAAACGCAACTTGATCATGCTGCGTCGCACCAATATACACTGTGCGCTGCTGCGCCGTGCCGGCACCGCTTGTGCGGCAGCACATTTCAATTGCTTGCGTAATTGCTGGATCCATCGGATTGACTTGTCTGGATCCGCATAAGCTCCTATACTTCCCAGTTCAAGCAGGGGTACTGCGCCTTCGGCGTGGTTGAGAGAGTCCCTTTGTACCAGTACGGATAATGCCGATGCTGGGAGATCATTCGTCTACACGAAGGCTGTC
>NZ_JBQEAU010000147.1:0-8767 GCF_052108595.1 Advenella sp. | reverse complement strand
TTCAAAAAACTTTTCGCGCAACGCGCCAAGCGTGCGGCGCGCATCGTCCATGCGGCTGCCATCCCATTCCAGCACCAGCTTGTCTGCCTGAAACTGCACCATGGAAGGCTGGGCAAAATCCAGGACATCCAATGGAAACTGGGACTGTCGCAGCGCTTCGGCCTGTGCAACAAAGTCTGGCGTAGACTGGCCCGGCTGCTGCTTGAGCCATGAACCCATGGCCCACAACGGCGGCTGGCCGGCACGACCGGTTAGCGCGGAATATTGATTGAAAATTTCGGGGACATCGCCAGCAAACAGAAACAGGTCAAAAACCGGACCATCCATAAAAATCTGATAGGTGCCCGGATTGTCTTCTGTGCCAGGATCGTGCATGACCCGCTCAAGCGAGTTCGCGTATATTCCCCAGCCCCTGGGATTCCAGGCCAGCGGCAAATAACGGAAGTCGTTCAGGTCGGACACCATTTCCACGCCGCGGCGGTTGAAGTCGCCAGCGGTTTCGCCAAGCCCGAAAACCGGTTCGTTGTCCGGCAGATCGAACATGACCGACCAATGGGCAGGCTGTCCGGCTTCGGACTCCATGACCAGCGGCGTCTCAAAGCCATCATCGGTGCGCAAAATACATGTATCGCCACGGAACAGCGAAATGTTCAGCGGACTGTTGCAGATCACCAGAGAGACGTCGCCCTGGGTGAAACGCCAGCCCGACTCATCAATCAGCGACTCGGTGAGCATGTCGCCGATGCACTCGTCGCGAGCGATGGTCAGTGCCTGGCGCTGCTTCTGGCGCGCGGTTTGTTTTTCTTCGGAGAGCCTGTCGGGCAACCCTGCCAGGATCCTGAATACGCCCGGGCCGTGGGCCTCGACGCGCAACAATAAATCAGTGTCCGTAGAAAACTCGGCATGCGTTGCATGAGCGGACTTGAATACAAGACGATCAAATTGAATCACGTGAGTTCTTTTCAGTGAGGGGGAATACCGGGGCATGGAAACGGGCAAGAGATTCCCTAAAAACGCTTATTTTGACTCATTTACCACACAAAATAAAATCAATTTCGGGTTTTGGCTAAAAAACAAAGCGGATGTGGCCGTTTTTCAAGCGTTTTTTTTAGCGCGGCGCCACCGCCTGCAGCAAATCGCGCTCCAGCGGAACTGGCTCTGCATTGAGCATGGCGGCGATAACATCGCCGGCCAATGCCGACCAGGTCAGGCCATGGGATGCGTAGCCGCAAGCGAGCCACAGCCCGGGCGCGTGGCGCATTGGACCAAAAGCAGGCAACCGGCCCCGGATAACCGCCCGGCTTCCGGCCCACCCGGCAAACACCGGGGCATCGTCGTGCTGCGCTGCCTGCGCATGGGCTGGCAGTGCATTGCCCCCGTCGCCGCTACTTTCATCGCCTGCCTCACCGGACGAGGCCAATGGCGACAATCCGGCAATGGGCGCGTGCGCCGCCATTGCATCGACGACCGGCTGCAAGACGGCTGGCGCAAGCGCCGGCGCCAGTTTGCTCACGATTTGTTGCTGGCCGCGACGGGTACATCCCTGCCTGACCGGTTCCCGTTCGTAGGTGCTGCCCAATACGCATTGCCCCTGCACCGCCGGCAGAAAATAGCCTTCTGCGCCAATCACACTGACTGGCACCTGCGGCAGCATTGCCGCCGGCACATGCATGACCTGTCCGGCCAACGTATCCATGGACATGATCGCTGGTATGGTCGGCTGCCTGCGTCCTGAACGCAAGGTATGGTGATCCAGGCCGCTTTGGGCCAACAGTGCCGGCGTATGGGCGGCGGCCGCCAGGATAACGGTATCGCATTCGGCCACGACCACGGACTCCTTGTTCTGATGAGACCGCAACTGCCAGCCTTGCGCCCCTTTTTGCAGCGAATCAATCTGCACGCCATGGCAGACAATATTGGGATGGGACAACAACTTGCGGATCAGATTGGGGGGTGAAACCGTCATGCCTTTGACAAAGTACGCGCCGTGGCGAGTGACGCCGACGCCGGCGCGCGTGGCGGCCTGCGGCGGCGCTGTCAGGCTGACCCACCCTTCGGGGTAGGTCATGGCCTGCACAGCCTGTAGCAGGTCGCGCGCATGCCCTTTGCTGCGTGCCAGCTCCAGCGTACCGCTACGCGAGACGATGATATCGGCGTCAAAGTCCGCCCAGCGTTGATGAGCGCGATACACCCCGGCTCGGCTCAGTCGCGCCTTGAAATTATCATCAATGGAAATAAGCGGCGTGAGGGCCGCGGCAAGATGGCCTGCCTGTGGTCCCGACTGATCATGAGCCAGTGCCGGATCGGTCACGTGCACGTGCCAGCCGCGCAATGCCAGCGCATAGGCCACGCCCGCACCAGCAAGACTGCCGCCGACCACCCATGCGGTGCGTGCCGGCGCGACCAGTGGCTTGGCCGGTTTATGCAGCCGCGCCAGCAGTACCTGCCATGGCTGACTCAATGGATGCAAAGCCAGGGCCCGCGACCCCTTGTTTCTGATCGCTTGTTGTAGTTGCTCAAGCACCGGCTGGGGTGCAACCACGGCCAGATCTGCCGCTGCAATACGCAACACACTGTCGGCATAGTGCGCAATTTCGGCGAGCCGGCGGGTCGAATCCACCAGCACCAGATCCACAACGGCAACCAACTGCGAGAAAGTCTGGCTTACCGGACCGATCAGGCGCGTCACCGTGAGCCGGTGCGCCGGCGCATCGAACCGATGCACCCCGGGCAGCAGCACGCCTGCATCATCAGAGGCAGCCAGCAGCCCGTCCAGGGCTGCACATGCGTCATCGCTGTTTGCCGCAAGCGGGGTTCGCGCCGCCGAGGTAGACGCCATTGCGCCTTCAGTCGTAACCTTCGTCTCTGACGAGGCGATGGCCGCGGCTTCAAAAAACACCAGATGCAACTGCGCCTGAGCTGGTGCGTGACGTTGCCAGTGCGCCAACAAGGTCGCTGCAACGTGAGCGCCATTAGCGGCCAGCACCAAGGCCGTAAAGGTGTTCTCCTGCTGCATGCTTTTTTGCAAATGCACCATCGCCTGCTCCAGCACCGCACTGAAATTGTCCAGCGCACCTTCCATCAACCCTTCTCCCTACCGATACTTAACAGACAGGCGCGCCCGCGGCGGCCTGCATTGGGCCACCATGCATCGCCGTCGCGCCATTTACACAAAGTACACAAAGAATACCCGGTTTTGCCGCAATGCGAACCCGGGCAAAGCTATTCATTTTATAATCGTCCGATTATCGGGATTTATCCCGGCTGCTGTTCCGATTCAAATCCAGACGGAGTATCACGCATGTCTTCTTCCCTCATCGACTTCGGTATTGCGCTTGATGCCGGCATCAAGGCAGCCCATGCGGGAGCCTCGGTACTGCAGGCCTATTCGCATCGCCGATCCGACCTGATCATCGATCACAAAGCCAGGAATGATCTGGTCTCCCAGGCCGACAAGGAAGCAGAACAGGCCATTCTGGATACCTTCGCCCAGTTAACGCCCCACTTTGGCATTGTTGCTGAAGAAACCGGCGGCAAACCGGAAGGCGTTGCCACCTGGTATATTGATCCGCTGGACGGCACAACCAATTATCTGCATGGCATTCCACACTATGCCGTCTCGCTCGGGCTTATCGCCCATGCCGGTACGGTGCTGCCTCAGGCATCCGAGCCGCTGACCCGCGATACCCCGGTCGTTGCGATTGTATATGACCCCAACCGCGAAGAGTTGTTTACGGCCGTGGCAGGCACCGGCGCCTGGCTTAACGGTCAGCGTATCTCCTGCTCAAAAACGGCCACGCTGGCCGATTCACTGCTTGCAACCGGATTCCCTTTCCGCGACTTTTCCTTCGAAGATCAATACACCCCCATCTTTGACACAGCGATTCACACCACTCGCGGCCTGCGCCGCAATGGGGCCGCTGCACTGGACCTGGCCTGGGTCGCTTGCGGACGCTTCGATGGCTATTTTGAAATGGGCCTGGCGCCGTGGGACGTCGCCGCCGGTGCATTGCTGGTGCGGGAAGCGCAAGGTCGCGCAGACGATATGTATGGCAATGACCCCTGGCCCATCAACGGGTTTGTGGTCGCCGCGGGCAACGGTCTGTTTCCGGCACTCTCGGCCATGATTACCCCTCATCTCAAACCGCGATAGCCTAACCGGTCGTTACAGTCATGGCGCAAAAAAATCAGCACCCCTCCGAAGCCGTCCTGGTCCATGTACCGCGCAGACTCGACACCGAGGATGCGCAGCTTGCGCTCGAGCGCATTCAGGAACTGCTGAAAAAGCACGCCATTGTCGAACAATTAGTGCACCGCCAGGAAGCCGGCGATGAGCAGTCGACGCTGGTCGAAGGCCTGATCCGGCGCCAGCATGAAGCCGAACTGAGCAATACCCTGAATGCCCTGCATCCGGCAGATATCGCATTCATTCTGGAATCGCTACCCACCGAAGAGCGCCAGCTTATCTGGGGCCTGGTCAACTCCAAGTACGACGGCGACATTCTGCTGGAAGTAGACGACTGGGTCCGGGAATCGCTGATTGCGTCCATGGATCGGGCCGATCTGCTGGCTGCCACCGAAGACCTGGATGCCGACGAGCTGGCCGATCTGGCCGCCGATCTGCCTCCGGACATTGTGGCCGAGGTACAGAAAGGCCTGACCGAAGCCGAACGGGCGCAACTGCTCGAAGCAATGGGTTACCCCGAGGGTACGGTCGGCGCCATCATGGACTTCGAAATGGTCCGGGTGCGCGAGGACGTCACCCTGGAAGTGGTCCTGCGCTATCTGCGCCGCCTCAGTGAACTGCCGGATCACACCGACCAGATTTTCGTGGTCGATCGCGGCGATCAGATTCTGGGCGTGCTGTCCGTTTCCCGCCTGCTGGTCAGCGACCCCGATACCATCGTGAAAGACGTCATGAACACCGACTACCTTTCATTGGGTCCTGATGACGAAGACCGTGAAGCGGCCAGCGCATTTGAACGTTACGATCTTGTTTCCGCACCAGTGGTGGACCAGCAAAACCGGCTGATTGGCCGACTGACCATTGCCGAGGTGGTGGACGTGATCCGCGAAGACTCGCAGGAACAGGATCTGTCACGTGCCGGTCTGCAGGAAGAGGATATTTTTGCGCCTGTCTCCAGCGCGATCCGCAACCGGGCGCCCTGGCTGTTTCTGAACCTGTGCACGGCGTCGGTCGCCGCCTATGTGGCTTCCCAGTTTGAAGACACCGTCAGCACCATTGTGATTCTGGCTTTTCTTATGTCCATTGTGGCGGGCATTGGCGGCAACTCAGGCAACCAGACCATGACACTTGTCATTCGCGCTCTTGCCATGGGCCGTATTACCTCCAATAACGTGAAATCGCTGCTGCGACGTGAATTTGTGGTGACATTCCTGGTAGGCATTTCAGGCAGTCTGGTCGCCGCCGCCTTTGCATGGCTTGTCTCGCGCAGCCTTTCCATTGCGGCAGTAATGATGGCGGCACTGGTCTGCAACATGCTGATCGGCGCCATGCTGGGCGTCCTGATTCCTTTGACGCGGGACCGCTTCGGCAAGGATCCGGCCATGGGGTCCTCGGTGCTGCTCACCTTTGCCACCGACTCGCTTGGCTTCTTTGTCTTTCTGGGACTGGCAAACCTGTTTCTTATCTAGCAAGCATCTGCCGTCGTTGTCCGGCATGACGCGCCGCCCAGATTATTCACCGCCATCCGCATAACAAAAAATCCCTCACCGCTTTTGAACTGTGAGGGATTTTTCATTTATGCCTGCCATCGGAAGACATGGCGTTTATTTGAGTCGACATCAATCGGGGCCGTCAATCTGTTGCGACATGGCTGTGTGACATTGAACGTTGATATCAACCTGCCATCGAATATTTTATACATCGTCATTCCCATCCCGATATATACAACTTCATGCACAACACTGCGCTTCCCACACCGCCCTGCACCGACACGCGCACGCGTACTGTGCAGGAGCCAGGCCGGTGTTGATCAGCTTAGCTTGCCGTGGCAATGTTTATACTTTTTACCACTGCCACACGGACACGGATCGTTGCGGCCAACTCTGCCCACCATGTTTTTGACGGTGATACCACCGGCAGACACATCGCCCTCTTCATTGATTTCGGCATTGGCCAGCGCTTCATCGTAGTCAGAATGATGAAACTGCATATTGGACACATGAGACTGCGCGGCATCGGCCTCGGCCTCTTCAACCTGTTCCGGCGACTGGATCTGCACGGTCATGAGCACGCGCGCGGTTTCATTCCGAATGCGCTCCAGCATGCCTGAGAACAGCTCGAAGGCTTCGCGCTTGTATTCCTGTTTCGGATCTTTTTGCGCATAACCGCGCAAATGAATACCCTGACGCAGGTGATCGAGTGAAGACAGATGCTCACGCCAGAGCGTATCGATGGTTTGCAGCAGGATGGCGCGCTCGAAAGAGACCCATTGTTCCTTGCCGACCAGCGCCACTTTGGTTTCGTAGTTCTCGCGAGCCTGTGCCAGCACCGCTTCGACGATATCCTCGTCGCCCATGCTGTCGTTTTTTTCGAGCATGTCGATCAGGGGCACGCTAACCTGCCATTCGGCTTCCAGCGCAGTCTGCAATGCAGGAATATCCCACTGCTCTTCCATACTTTCTACCGGCACATAAGTGCGCACAAAGTTGGTAATCGCCGCATCGCGCAGGTTGGCTACCAGCGGGCCGGAGTCGGCCTCTTCCAGCACATCATTGCGCTGACCGTACAGTACCTTGCGCTGGTCGTTGGACACGTCGTCATACTCAAGCAACTGCTTGCGGATGTCGAAGTTGCGGCCTTCCACCTTGCGCTGCGCCGATTCAATGGAACGCGATACCATCTTGGCTTCTATCGGTTCGCCATCGGTGCCCAGCCGGTCCATAATGGCGCGCACGCGATCGCCCGCGAAAATGCGCATGAGCGAATCATCCAGCGACAGATAGAAGCGAGATGAGCCGGGATCGCCCTGGCGTCCGGCACGGCCCCGCAATTGATTATCGATACGACGCGATTCGTGTCTTTCGGTACCGATAATGCGCAAGCCTCCGGCCTGCTTGACCTGTTCGTTGACCGGCAGCCATTTTTCACGAATGGCGGCAATACGCTCCTCTTTCTGGGCTGGCGTGAGCGTATCGTCTGCGCGCACCAGGGAAATGGCTTTCTCTATGCTGCCACCGAGCACAATATCGGTACCGCGGCCAGCCATGTTGGTCGCAATGGTGATTTTGCCCGGCTTGCCGGCTTCGGCAATAATCTCAGCTTCACGCGCATGCTGCTTGGCGTTGAGCACATCGTGCGGCAGATTTTCTTTGTTCAGCAGTTCGGACAGAACCTCAGAGTTTTCAATGCTCGTGGTACCGACCAGCACCGGCTGATTGCGTTCGTGACAATCGCGCACGTCCTTGATGATGGCAGCGAATTTTTCCTGATCGTTCTTGAAAATCTGGTCGTTCTGGTCATCCCTGACCATGGGCAAATTGGTCGGAATAATGACCGTTTCCAGGCCGTAGATTTCCTGGAATTCGTAGGCTTCGGTATCGGCCGTACCGGTCATGCCGGCAAGCTTTTTGTACATGCGGAAAAAGTTCTGGAACGTGATCGAAGCCAGGGTCTGGTTCTCGTTCTGGATCGCCACCCCTTCCTTGGCTTCCACGGCCTGATGCAGACCATCGGACCAGCGGCGCCCCGCCATGAAACGTCCGGTGAATTCATCCACGATCACGATTTCACCGTCATTGACCACATAATGCTGGTCACGGAAAAACAGATTGTGGGCGCGCAATGCCACCATCAAGTGGTGCATCAATGTAATATGACGCGGCTCGTACAGCGACTCACCCTGCGGCAGCATGCCCAGGCGAGTCAGAATTTCCTCGGCGTGTTCGTGCCCGGCTTCGGACAGGTAAATCTGCTGGGATTTTTCATCCACCCAGAAATCGCCTTCCGGTTCCGTTTCCTGCGGCTTGGGTTCGGACGCCATGCGCGTGAGCATGGCCGGAACCTGGTTCATCTTGACATACAGTTCGGTATTGTCATCGGCCTGGCCGGAAATGATCAGTGGCGTACGGGCTTCATCGATCAGGATCGAATCGACCTCGTCGACTATGGCGTAGCTCAATTCACGCTGGCGCCGGTCTTCAGCGCGATATTCCATATTGTCGCGCAGATAGTCAAAGCCGAATTCGTTATTGGTACCATAAGTTATATCGGCGCGATATGCAGCGACCTTTTCTGTGTTGTCCTGCTCTGGTACCACCACACCCACGGACAGGCCCAGAAAGTTATACAGTCGACCCATTTGCTGCGCATCACGACGCGCCAGGTAGTCGTTGACGGTGACCACATGCACGCCCTTGCCCGACATGGCATTCAGATAGACAGGCAGCGTACTCATAAGCGTCTTACCTTCACCCGTGCGCATCTCGGCAATTTTACCGTAATGCAGGGTGATGCCGCCGATCAGCTGCACATCGAAGTGACGCATGCCCAGTACCCGGCGCGAGGCTTCGCGCACAACAGCGAAAGCTTCGGGCAACATGGCGTCCAGATCTCCGTCCTGCTGATAGCGAGCCTTGAATTCCTGGGTTTTCGCGGCTAGCGCTTCATCGGACAGGGCTTCGACGGTTTTTTCCAGACTGTTGATTCTGGAGACCAGTTTGCGATACTGCTTCAGAAGACGATCGTTACGGCTGCCAACAATTTTTTTGAGGAGAGAAATCATTCTGCTTTCAGAGTAATCAG
>NZ_JBQEAU010000146.1:0-8884 GCF_052108595.1 Advenella sp. | reverse complement strand
TGCTTCAGGTATTCACAGACTTTGACGGTACCATTGACGGACGGACCTTCTTCATCGGAAGTGATCAGCATGGCGATGGAGCCGCGATGGTCGGGATGCGCCTGTACGAACGCTTTGGCGGCAACGGTAAACGCCGCGATGGAGCTTTTCATATCGGCTGCACCACGGCCGTACAGCTTGCCGTCGCGAATCGTGGGCACAAAGGGATCGCTGTCCCACTGTTCCAGCGGACCGGTGGGGACCACATCCGTATGCCCGGCAAAAATAAGCAGCGGCGACGCAGTGTTGCGTCGCAGCCAGAGGTTTTGCACTTCTTCGAAAGGCAGATGCTCTGCGACAAAGCCCGAGTCGGCCAATTCAGCGGCCAGCGTCTGCTGGCAATCCCGGTCGTCTGGCGTGACCGACTGGCGGGCGATCAGCGTCTGTGTCAGGGCCAGTACCGGTGAAGAAATTGCATCACTCATGATCAGGCACGCAGCAGGTCGTTAATGCTGGTCTTGGCGCGGGTTTTCGCGTCCACGCGTTTGACAATCACGGCGCACGCCAGGCTGTGTGAGCCATCAGCAGCAGGCAGGGACCCAGGAACTACGACAGAGCCGGAAGGCACGCGACCATAAGTCACTTCGCCGGTTTCGCGGTTATAGATTTTGGTGCTTTGGGAAATGAAGACGCCCATGGCGAGCACTGAGTTTTCTTCGATGATCACGCCTTCGACCACTTCAGAACGCGCGCCAATAAAGCAGTTGTCTTCAATAATGGTCGGATTCGCCTGTAGTGGTTCCAGCACACCGCCAATACCCACGCCACCGGATAGATGGACGTTTTTGCCGATCTGTGCGCAGGACCCTACGGTTGCCCAGGTATCGACCATGGTGTTTTCGTCTACATAGGCGCCGATATTGACGTATGAAGGCATCAAGACCACGTTTTTACCGATAAAAGCGCCACGACGCGCGACGGCGTTGGGCACGACGCGATAGCCGCCTGTTTTGAAATCTGCTTCTGTAAAGTCCTGGAACTTGAGTGGCACTTTATCGAAAAACTGCATCGGCGCATTGTTCATGACCACGTTGTCATTCAGGCGGAAAGACAACAGCACCGCTTTTTTTAACCACTGGTTCACTACCCAGTCTCCGTCCTTTTTCTCGGCAACGCGCAGCGTCCCATTGTCCAGTCCGGCCAGGGCAGTGCCCACGGCATCACGCACTTCGGCTGAAACAGTAGAGGAAGACAAATTGGCGCGGTCATCCCACGCTTTTTCCAGAACGGTTTGAAGATCAGTAGTCATAAGATTTGGATAGTTTGAAAAATAATAAACACAATAGTGAAAGATAGCCCATATTCCGGATGGGGTCTGCCCATGGCCGGTTGATGCGCTTTTCCTTCTCGGGATACCGAAGCTTAACAAAATCCCCGGCGTTACAGTGAAACTGGGCGTTTGCGCGGCCCTTTATCTGAACTGCTGAGGGGTCCGGATCGCGAGCGACCCGGTTATAGTCAGCTGGTGTAGCGATCCCGGATAAACCGGGCGATGCGCTGGGCGCCTTCCACACATTGATCCAGCGGCGCAACCAGCGCCAGCCTGATGCGGTTGGCGCCAGGATTGATCCCATGCGCCTCACGCGCCAGATAACTGCCAGGCAGCACCGTCACATGCTGTGCGCCAAACAAATCACGAACGAAATCAGGGTCGGCGACCGGCGTTCCCGCCCAGAGATAGAACGAGGCATCGGGCATTTTTACATCCAGCACCTCGGCCAGAATCGGGTATACCGCATCAAACTTGGCTTTATACAGAGCGCGGTTTTGCTCAACATGCGTTTCATCATTCCATGCAGCTGTGCTGGCGGCACTAAAGACCGGACTCATGGCGCTGCCATGATAAGTTCGATAAAGGAGAAACGATTCAAGCAGGCTTGCATCGCCAGCGACAAAACCCGAGCGCATGCCAGGTACATTCGAGCGTTTGGAAAGGCTGGAGAAACAGACGCAGTTTTTGAAATCGGTACGGCCCAGCCTGTGTGCAGCCTGCAAGACGCCTACTGGCGGATGCGCATCGTCGAAATAGATTTCGGAATAACATTCATCGGAGGCAATCACAAAGCCGTAGCGGTCCGACAGTTCGAACAATAATGCCCACTCGGCTTCCGGCATGACATTGCCTGCCGGATTGCCAGGAGAACACACAAATAGCAATTGTGTTTTTTCCCAGACGTGCGCGGGTACGGCCGACCAGTCGGGGCTGAAGTTGCGTTCAGGTACGGCGTTGACGTAATAGGGCTGCGCGCCTGCGAGCAGGGCGGCGCCTTCATAAATCTGGTAAAACGGATTCGGGCAGATGACCAGACTGTCGCTGGCGCCGTCGAGCACGGTTTGGGCAAAGGCAAACAGCGCTTCTCGCGACCCCAGGCATGGCAGAACCTGGCTTTGTGGATCTGGTGCGGGCATGTCGTAACGGCGACCGATCCAGGCGGCAATCGTTTCACGTAGCAGGGCATCACCCTTGGTCGGCGGATAGGCGGACAGGCCGGACAAGTGATCGGTGATCGCCTCGTTAACCAGTGCCGGCGTGGCATGCTTGGGCTCACCAATCGACAGGTTCACATGGGCCAGCTCCGCAGCAGGGGTAGGGGCAGTGGCAAGCAGCGCCCGCAATTTTTCAAAGGGATAGGGTTGCAGCAGACGTAATTTGGGATTCATGACAGACCTTGCGTAGATGCGCAAGTTTACCATTTATAGAGGGTGATCAGCGTCGCTGCGCCACCCATCTTCTCTATGAAACGGCGGTTTATTTCAGCCTGCAGTTATTGGACAGATTTGTGGCCGTCCTTCACAAGATGAGTGTTTGTTCATCGATAACACACGAGGGCGGACCTTTGCGCAAACGGGTACGGATTGGCACGTTTTTGCGAGTGATCTATCTGCGTGCCTTATCATATTGCCGACTTATGCAACGGCCAGAAAGCTGGGCCGCTCCTGATGATGATTGATGATTTTGTGGGTTTTCTATCGTTATTTACGGTTATTTCGATGGTAAAAATCATCGAATTGACATAATTTCTTTACGCAGGGCACCAAACCCTACTATAATCCCCGTTCTTTGATGCGAGCGTGGCGGAATTGGTAGACGCACTGGATTTAGGTTCCAGCGCCGAAAGGTGTAAGAGTTCGAGTCTCTTCGCTCGCACCACAGTATTTAAACCTGTTGGTTGTATAGAATCAATAATCATCAAAATCAACAAGTTATCGTGTGTGCCCGAAATGGTTTGATCGTATAGAATCAAATTTTCGCAACAAAACTACGCATAAATTCCCCAGACATCACTCATAAAACGGCAAGCATTCTGACGACCAAAACGGATCGTTGCGTACGTATTCATGTCAAATGCGTTCGCCCATCGAAAAGCTTCTCTCCAGGCCCCGGCGGCACCCCTGCATGTATATTCACCTAGTTGAAATATGCCATTTGTTATACTTGAAGATAGATTATTGAGGATATGGCATAAAAGATGAACTGTGATAATTTTGTACGGCTGAGTTTAATTGGTCTGTTAAGTCTGCCCGTTGTTTCAAATGCAGAAGTCAAAAGTATCGAGAACAACAAAAGCATTAGCCAGGGCGTCAAGGAAAATCCCATCATGGGATACGTCGTACCGAAGGCTGGTGACTTGAGAATACACAAAGTCCACAGTGAACCCAAAAAAGGGTCATTAAGCGTTATCTATAATAACGAACAAAAAGTACGTCTCACAAACGTCAACGCACAAAGAATTCCTCCTGGTCTCGACAAAATCAAGGCTGCCAAGGCGCTAGGCGAAGGAGTTGAAAAGGCGTTGGTTAAAGATAACAGCACAACCCCTGAAAAACAGGAATTTACTACGCCCAAAGGCGTGCACGTAAATTGTGTTGGCGTTCTTATGAAAGATAAGCCAGCTTCCAACCGGCTTTGCTATGCTGTGTTCGACAATTATTATGTCCAGACGAACATGGTCTGGAAAATGGATAAGAAGAGTGATGAAAATGCTTTTTCTCGTTCAGACGATTTTGTCACAGCAGTGATGGACCGGTTCAGCGATTATCCCAAGTTATAGAGAAGGCCTAATCAAAGCCGGCGCTATCTCCCCATAACCGCAAACGGGCGATGGGCATTCACCTAACCTGATTGATCGCACCATTCCAAGTGCATTGAGCCAGGATCCTCAAACGGTTTTTCTAAACGTTCCTGAACCCATACATGTGGCGCGCGTGCATCTGCATTTCAGAAGTTTCACGAATAGTGCATAGCCAGAAAACGAACCAAATCCCGGGTAAACCCGAGATTGTTAACAAACGTTAAGTTTCGTAATATTCAGCAATGCATGCGTTTCATCCTAAGTGTCGTATGCATTTTCGCCTATCGGCACGTGTGCCTGGGCGTTTTTTTACGTCCGGCTATGACACTCCGCGGTTGTGGCTATGTCGGATCAACCACATTTGTCATTACATCTTTGCCATTACCTTAGCCGAATGCCCGTCTCATTGGTGCTGACCATCATCTGCAATATTCAATATGTCTCATTTAGCATATAGGTCGCTTGCACTGTCGTACATGAGCGTCAATATTGAGGGCTTACGGCCTGCAGTGGCATATTCTTTACATTTCAAGCTCCTCTTCAACATCACAATCGTTATACTTAAGAGCAATAACATTTGAATCAGAAGTTCGTTCAAATTATATAAGGCCTTTTATACACTGGGTCATTTGGGAGACATATGTTGAAGCGTTCGACATTCATGGCAATGACGTTGTGCCTGGCGATCACGCCAGCGCTGGCCGCTTATCCGGAACGGCCTATTACCTGGGTCATTCCCAGCCCGCCAGGCGACGGCTCAGATTCCATTGGCCGTTTGCTGGCCGACAAGGTAGGCAGGGCGCTCGGGCAGACAATCGTGATACAGAACAAACCCGGGGCAGGGGGTGTGATTGGGTCGGAGGCGGTTGCCGGCGCCAAACCCGACGGGTATACCATGATTGTCGGCAATGCCGGTTCGCATGGAATCAATGCTGCCATCTACAGCAAGTTGCGCTACGACGTCGTTAAAAGCTTCCGGCCCGTGGGACTGTTCTGCACGGCAGCCAATGTGCTGGCGGTTCGGCAGGATTTGCCGGTCAGCAATCTAAAAGAATTCGTCGCCTACATAAAAAACAGCAAAACATCGCTCAATTATTCCTCCGGCGGTATCGGCAGTTCGGCTCATCTTTCTGCTGAATTGTTCAAGAGTCTTGCTGACGTGCCGCTGGTTCACATTCCGTACCGAGGCGCAACACCGGCGGTGCAGGCCGTGCTTTCCAATGAAGTGGTTACCATGATCGGCAATTTACCTCCGTGGCTAAGTCAGATCAAGTCGGGTAAGGCCAAGGCCCTCGCCGTGACCACAAAGGAGCGTGTACCAGAGTTGCCCGACGTGCCGACACTCGCAGAAACCTATCCGGGATTTGAAACGGTCGCGTGGTTTGGCTTATTGGCGCCTGCCGGAACCCCGGGTGAACTAATAGAACGCGTCAATGAGCAAATCAACGTGGCGCTGGCGTCTCCGGATATTCAGGAGCGGCTCAAGGCAGTCAGTTGCGCGCCGGCCGGCGGCACGCCCGAGGAATTTGCCGGGCGCATTCGCAACGATGTCAGTCGCTGGAAAAAACTGGCTCAGGAAAAGAATATCAAGGCAGATTGAGACGATGCAGGCGGTTCGGCTGCCATCATGCGTTTAGACTGCCAGCAAGGTTTCAATTCCAAAAGGCACGGGCTTGAAGGGATGGGCGCTTATCAATTGCATATCGGGCTCCACACCCAGGCCGGTGCGATTGGGAACATGGTATTTGCCTTTTTCCAGTGTCGGGTGTTGCTGCCCGACCAGCGCATCATATAGCGGACTTTCCTCAAATTGCAATTCGAGCATATGGGTCTTGCTGGCAACGCAGGCGACATGCAGTGAGGCGACCGTGCACACCGGGCCGGTCGGGTTGTGGGGAGCGAACAGGATATCGTGTGCGGCGGCCATTTCGGCGATCGCCAGCATATGGGCCGGGCCACCACAATACTTGATATCGGGCATGATCACATCAAGCAGTTTTTCACGAATCTGCATCTCAAAGGAAGCGACGCCAACCTGAGTCTCCGCTGCTGCAATAAGCACGTTCTGTTCGTTGGCGTGAGCCTTGATTTTACGCAGAGAATCCCAGTTGTCATAAGTTTCTGCCAGGGGACACTCAAACCAGTGCAGACCAACGTCCTGCAGTTGATCCAGCACATCAAGTGCGCTTTTCTCGTCAAAACGCCAATGGCAGTCCACCATTAATCTGGCTTGCGGTCCGACGGCTTCGCGGATGGCATACAGGCAGTCTACCCCGTGTCGGATCAACTGGTCAGCTTCTCCGGCAGCGCACGCAGCGGGTGTGACGCCGTCAAAAGGCGCTGCCTTGAATCCCAGGAAGCCCGCCGCGGCCGCACGTTGGGCTGTGGCGGCAAAGCCTGCCGGTGCGCGATCGACCGTGGCGCGATTAATGTTTGCGTAGACTGAAATGGCTTTTCTTTGCAGAGGGGCAAGTACGGTATGTAGCGGCACGGCCTCCTGCCCGGCGCGGATTGTCCAGAGTGCCTGGGCCAGGGCGCTGAGCACGGCATTGGAAACCAGTCCGCCAGGTAGCATCGCAGATGGCCGCAATTGTGCAATGGCCGCTTCTGCCGTCATGCCCACCAGCGGCTGGCCATGTAGCTGAGTCGCTGTCTGAAGGGCGGTTTCCCAGCCATTGAGCGATGCTTCTCCCCAGGCCCTACTGCCATCGCTCATTTGAATGAGAATGAAAAACCAGTTGGTTTTCGGTGAAACATTGAAGGCAACAGCAGTGACGGACGCGATCGTACTCATATGTGTTCAGGCAGGCCAGTAGGGTGAATTTGAATCTTCAGTGGTCACCAGGATCGGCGACTACCAGGAAATATTCTTATTGCAGATGTTATCAACATGAACGTCCCGGATGTCATAATCATAATGCAGTTCGAAGGGGGATGGCGCAGGATTATAAGTATGTCAATGTGAAACATCAGACTTGTGATTTTCCGGTAAGCTATGATGCAGTAGTGATGCATCGTGAGTATAAAAAGGAGTATTCAAATGAAAATGATGACATATGTCATAGGCGCAATATGTGCGGTGGCGTCCTTGCAAGCTTATGCGGCAGAGCCGGTAAAGCCGACGCATCAGAATGCGGCTTCAGTGTGCAAGCGCGTTCAGGAAACGGCAGAGACTACATTGCAGGCACGCAAAGGTGGCCACAATGACAGGGCCGGGGACAAGGCCAGCCTAGGTAGCAAGAGTAATGATCCGATGTTTACGTATGCTATTGACGTTGCGTACGATAGCGACCTTAACAAGACAGGTATCGGACAGGAAGCGTACGACTATTGCATGTTGCACAAGGCCGGCGCCTGATGGGCTGCTGGCTGGCAGCATTAAAAATACAGTCAGGATTTGTCCAAACATACCTCACTCTATGCCGTTGCATCATACGGCAGCGGTAGTGTGGGGTTTGATGTGCTGGACGATAAGATCAAGCTTGAACCCACACAGATTGCTGCAGGAATGCAACACCGCGTCTAAACGACCACCCAACATGTCGTAAAAAAGCCTGATTGATGCGAAAAAGCGACATCTTTCAGGCTTTTATTATTGTTGTATTTTCTTGCCGTCGCCAGGCGCTTTGGCACTAAGTGCGCCGTCAAGCCCGCTGTCGCACCTACAGTGCGCGGAATCTCCATATACATGCTTTCCAAGTTTTTTTCCTTTACATGGATCAAGGCGACGAACAGCCCCTCAAAAATACAATACTTCTCAAGCTGCTTCCGTAACCCTTTGATTCAAAAAGATAAGCGGGCCCGTATGCAGTGGTTTGTCAACATGGTTGCCGCGTCTGCTTAGTTTGCTAAGGGGCAAACCCGGCAATCATGGTGTCGAGCGACCGGAGTAATCCGGTAAAGCTGGCCGGTGTCATACCGCTAGCCCAAAGGTGATGAAGTAATCCGGTACGCCGGAATGAAATTTGTAAATGGAGTATTCAATATGAAAAAGGCATTGCAATCTATCGTGCTGCTCGGTGCGGCAACCGGGGTGGCGCAAGCTGCAACTTCTGTAACGTTGTATGGTCTGGTTGACGGCGGCATCGGTTATACCAAGACCAAAATTACTGAAAGTGCGTTCGAAGATGGACATCGGCACGGTGCACGCTGGATAGAAAAACGTAACATCGGCATGGTCAATGGTATCCTGAATGGCAACCGTTGGGGCCTCAAAGGTACTGAAGACCTGGGTAACGGCACCAGCGCCATTTTCCAGGTGGAAAGCGGTTTTGACCTGGGTAACGGTCGTTCATCACAAGGTGGTCGTCTGTTCGGTCGTAAAGCAATCGTTGGTTTGACCGGCGATAGCTGGGGTACCTTGACCCTGGGTCGCCAGTACAACGTGGCCGACGACGTGGTTTCTGGAATTGATCCTTTCGGCACAGGTGTTCTTCAGGCTGGTGTTGTTGACGGTGCATTCGGTGATTCACCTTCTGCCCGCATGGACGACTCTTTGAAGTATATGTCGCCTGATTTCGGTGGCTTCAAATTTGGCATTGCTTATGCCGGCAAAAATTACAAGGAAACCGACACTCAAGAGTTTGATCGCCGTGGCCACGGTGAAACGGAAAAAGGCGAAAAAAATACTACTAACTGGATCTCAATGGGCCTGGGCTTCGAAAACGGTCCAGTTTCTGTCGGTGCTTCCTATGATCGTTATCGCACCGCAGAACGTACATGGACAGAGACCCGTGCACACGGTGAGACCCACCTTGAAGATGAAACAATCA
>NZ_JBQEAU010000145.1:0-9108 GCF_052108595.1 Advenella sp. | reverse complement strand
TTAATCCGTGTCTGTTCGTGAAAAAACGGCGCCTACCTGTCGTTTTTTCGCTGAATACGCTATGTATTCAATGACTTCTGTGCTAGAATACCCGATTAAATTTTTGGATACGTTGCTTTTTGCACCTGTCATTTGAGCAGGGACACAAGGCTGGCGACCCGTCAAACCCTCAGGACTTAATCATGAAAGATAGTATTCACCCAGAATACCGCGAAGTCGTGTTTCTGGACCAGCAAACTGGTTCAAAAATCATCAGCCGCTCTACGCTGAACTCACGCGAAACCATCGAACTGGATGGCAAAACCTACCCGCTTTTCAAATGTGAAGTGACTGCCGAGTCCCATCCCTTCTATACTGGCGCGCAAACGCGTATCGTTGAAGCAGGTCGCGTTGAGAAATTCCGCGCCCGTTTCGCCACCACTGCCGGCACACGCAAAAAAGCTTCCTGATTTTTCAGTGCACCGGACCCACGGAATCATCCGGGTCCGACAGCCACTATTATCAGCCAGCTTGCATTCATTGGGCCTAAACTGAACAGCACATACCGCTCAGTTTAGGCCCAATGTGCTTTTAGCCTATACCTTCTATACCTTTATTACGCCTTTACTGTTCTATTTAGCTCGTGCCTTTAACTTTTAACTTGCGCCTTTCCTTTAATTATTAGTACTGATATTAATAACGACACAATCAGATCTTAGCTTTGCCCCACCCGCAGATTCCCCATCTGTACAGGCTCTCGCTTTTCTCCATCTCATCCGCCTTGCCGCCTCTCCATCACCCCATCATCACCATTCTGAAGATATGGCACCTTGGCCAAGACCGTACTGGTGCGCAATCCACATAAATAACCTAACAATGCTCTCCGCAATAGCGCCCTATTGGCCATGCATCAGCATCCCTGCCATTGCAGCGCAGCCAATCCGCGTGCCTGGCTAACTTTCTGAATAACACCCTGGCAAATGGCTGACCAAAGCCCAACTATTGCCCGCGTCTTTGCACCTACGCAGCCCGTTCATTTTCACCCGCTAGCGTCCCATACTCTATCGCACATCGAAATAGTGATTCAATTGGGTCCCAATCAATTCCCAATCGCGCTCACGGCCTGTCAGCGCCGGTGCCATCGCGGCGCCACTGCATTAACGGAAGCACCGTGACATGCTTTTGTTGTCCAGACAGGAAACAAAAACTGCAGCAAGGTATTTAGCCCGGCTTTTTCAGCTAAAATGCGTGGAATCCATTAGTTGTACATCCAATACTTATACATGCAACGCACAACGCCCTCCCGCCTTACCGAAATCGCCACCCGCAAACTTTCCCGCACAGCACTGCTGGTGGTCGGCGTGCTGTATATTTTTGCCGGGCTGTTCTATCGCGATCCATGGAAAACGGATGACCTGACCGGCCTTGCCACCATGCTGACCGCGTTTCGCGGACAGGAGCATGCCTGGTTGCTGCCGCAAATTGGCAATTACGCCTATGCCCAGGAAGGCCCGCTCCTGACCTGGATAGGGACACTTTTCATTCAGGTATTCAGCCCCGTCTTTATGCTATTTCAGGCGCCACTGGAAGCGCAGATCACCGCCGCCCGCCTGCCCATTTTCATTTATTTTTTCGTTATCATCTGGGCTACCTGGTACGGGACCTACCTTCTGGCACGGCGCAAGGAATGCCAGCCGCTAGCGCTACCATTTGGTGGAGAACCCAATCCTCAGAACTATGGCAGGATGATTGCCGACGCTGCGGTGTTGTTCATTATCGCTACGATCGGCATCGTCATCCGCATGCACGAGACCTCCAATTTCCCCTTGATCATGATGTGCCAGGCCGTCGCATTCTACGGTGTGGCGCGCATGCTTGACCATCCCTTACAAGGCAGCACGCTGGCCGGTCTTGGCCTGGGTGCCGCGTTCCTGACACGGGGCGCAATCGGCGGCGTCCCCGTATTGCTTGCCTTGCTGGCGCTATTATTTTTCCGCAATTTCGGCCGACAACAGAAACTGTGGCTTGTTTGGAGCGTCGCGTTGGCCGCCGCCTGCTGCCTGATCTGGCTGGCCGCTGCCAACAACACCAGCAGTTACTGGGCCAATAGTTACGTTTTCTGGAACAACTCACTGTTCAGCCTGCCCTCGCCCACCGAGATTTTTTCCACACTACGCGATCTGTCGTGGTTTCTTTGGCCGACCTGGCCATTTATGATTATTGCCTTGTGGAACTGGCGCAAATGGATGGATGCGCCGCATATCTTCATTCCCACACTATTGCTTGGCGCAGCCGTGCTTACGGTCGTTTTTCAAAAAGATGCATTCGAATCCGAATATGCCATGCTGGCCGTGCCATGTGCGATTCTTGCCGCGCTCTCATTGCCAACGCTGCGCCGTTCATTCGTCAACACGCTCGACTGGTTCTCGATCATGATCATGTCGCTAGCCATGGTAGCCACCTGGCTGGGATGGGTCGCGCTCAATTTTGGCTGGCCCTCGAAAATTCATCACAATATCACCCGACTGCTGACTGGCTTTGAGCCTCAGATTTCCGCCATTACCCTGATTCTGGCCATCGGTGTATGCGTGGCCTGGATCTGGACTGTGTCCTGGCGCCTGCGCAGCAACCCTGCCGTTCTTTGGCGCGGCATCGTTTTGTCGGCAACCGGTCTGACCCTTACATGGATGCTGCTGGCGCTGTTGTGGCTGCCGTCAATCAACTACAACCGCAGTTATAAAGCGGTGTCCAAAGAATTGGCCTCGGTCATTGACGAAAACAATATCCCGACCGAATGCATTCGCCAGCATGGCGTGGGCCTGGGGCAACGCGCCGCCTTCTATGTATTTGAAGGGCTGCAGTTTGCCTTCGATCCTCAGTGTCAGTATGTATTGCTGCAGACGACCTTTGAAAAAATAGAGGATGAGGCTGAACCATACCCGGACAATGCGACATTGATCTGGCAGGGAAAACGCCGGCCCGACCGACACGAAGTCTTTCGCCTGATTCAACTGCCCGCCAGATAACCGACCATGTCATTGCGCCCCACCCTGACGGCCGGGCATGGACCCGTGCGCAAGATTGTGCGCCTGGCCTGGCCGATGCTGATCAGCCAATGGGCGGGGATCGCCTTCGCCGTCCTGGACAGCACAATGCTTGGGCATACCAATCCGGTATCGCTGCAGGCCATGGCGCTCTCGGTGTCGATCTTCATGACGATCCATATCGGGCTGATGGGTGTCGTTCATGCGCTGGTACCCATTTGCGCGCAACTGTTCGGCGCCCAGCGGCATGCCGAAATCGGCCGCTTCATTGGCCAGGGGATCTGGCTTTCGCTGTTTCTATCCACGCTGGGCGGCGCCCTGCTCCTGTTTCCTGATATATGGCTCAGTTTCTCGGGCGATTTACCCTTGCAGGTTCGGCAGGAAGTGGCTGTTTACCTGCGCATTTGCTGCATTGCGCTGCCGGCTGCATTGATGTTCCGCTGCGTCTATGCCCTTGCGACTGCAGTACAGCGCCCGCGCCTGCTTATGTATGTAAGCCTGGCTTCCGTACTGGTCAAACTGCTCTTTAACTGGCTGCTTATTTTCGGATATGGCGGCTTTCCCGCCCTGGGTAGCGCCGGCGCCGCCACCGCTACCGCCATTGTGTCCTGGCTCGCGCTAACGGCAGGCATCGTGGCTATTGCGCGCGAGCCGTTCTACACGCAGTTTCAGCTCAGGCTAGGCAAGCCTGCCTGGCCAGCGCAAAAAGAAATTCTGCAACTGGGTCTGCCTATGGGCGGCTCTTATCTGGCTGAAGTCAGTTCCTTTACCTTTATGGCCTTACTGGCTGCACGCGAGGGCACCTTTGTCTCCGGGGGGCATCAGATCCTGGCCAATCTGGTTTCATTGCTGTATATGTTTCCCCTGGCCATCGGCATTGCCACCTCATCGCTGGTTGCGCAATCCCTCGGAGCACGGCAGCCCGAGCAGGCCAGGCGTCTGGCACGCATCGGCATCGGGCTGGGTCTGGCCGGCGTCGCCCTGAGTCTGCTGGTGGTGATGGCGGCCAGGCCGCAGATCATCCAGATATACACGTCCGATCCGGCAATCGCTGCGATGGCCTACGCATTGCTAACCATACTTCCCCTGTTGCATACCAGCGATGCGTTACAATGCATGCTCTCCTATATATTGCGGGCGCACAAAATAGCGACCATGCCATTTGTGATCCAGACCGGATCACTCTTTGGCATTGGCCTTCTGGGCGGCTGGTATTTCGGCTTCGGCCCGGGCTACCGCCTGCTGGACGGTCTTGCCGCCGTACTCACACCAGGCGCCCCGCCAGGCGTAGCTTCACTCTGGATCATGTGCAGTTTTAGCATGCTGCTCTGCGCCATCACACTTGCCATTTGGTACTGGAAGTCAGTCAATGTCCAAAAACGATAGCATGCACAGCACAAAGTCAAAATCAATCGATAAAAAAGTACCCCTCTGGTTGTGGCTATTGGGTCTGATGACCGCCATCGGCCCGCTCACCATTGATATGTATCTGCCGTCTTTCCCGGCAATATCGGCCGATTTGCAGGTCCCGCAACACCGGGTCGAGCTGACGGTGTCCACGTATCTGCTTGGATTGGCGTTATCACAGTTGTTTTATGGCCCGATCGCCGACCGCTACGGGCGAAAAAAACCGTTACTGGGCGGCCTGATGATTTACATGCTGGCCACCATAGGTTGCGCGCTGGCCAGCAGCGTCGAATATCTGCTGTTTTTCCGCTGCATCCAGGCCTGCGGCGCTGCTGCTGCCATGGTGATTCCACGCGCCGTCATTCGCGATCAGCTCAACACCCGGGATTCAGCTATGGCCATGTCCATGATGATGCTGATCATGGGCGTTGCGCCCATCCTTGCGCCGCTGATGGGCGGCTACCTGTCGCCGGTCACTGGCTGGCGCGGCCTGTTTGCCGTGATGTTGTTCTATAGCGCCATCATGTTCTTTCTGGCGATTTTCCGACTAAGGGAAACCATGCCACCGGAGAAGGCAGTGCCGCTGCATTTGCGCACCATCGCAAAAAACTATGCCAGCCTGCTGCGCGATCGCAATTACATGGGCTTCTCGCTGGCCGGCGGCATCGGCATGTCGGGCCTGTTTGCCTATATTTCGGTCTCGCCCACGGTTTTTATTAATATGTATGGCGTGCCGCAACAGCACTTCGGTCTGTTTTTTGGCCTGAATGCATTCGGTCTGATTGTCGGCTCCCAGATCGGCGCCCGCCTGCTGCGCGTTCACTCGCCCCTGGGCATTTTGCGCACCGCCCTCACCTGCGGGTGCCTCAGCATTCTTATTGGCCTTGGGCTGGCCCTGGCCGGCATGCTCAACCTCACACTGCTCACACTCACGTTGCTGGGCTTTACCACCAGCCTGGGCTTTATTTTGCCCAACGCAACGGCATTGGCACTCAGGGACCAGGGACATCGATTGGGTGTTGCCTCTGCGCTAATGGGCTGCCTGCAGTTTCTGTTCGGCACCCTTAGCAGCAGCATCGTCAGCAGCAGCCTGGCCGACTCTCCCGTGCCGCTTTTCGTCGGTTTGGCCATTTGTACGCTGCTTGCTCTACTGTGTGGAAAAGTCCTGGCCAAGCCGGCAGATCGCTATTTTGGTGGCTGACCCGCACCGCAGGTGCAAAACCGGCGCCTGGCGTAGGCAGAAATCCCACGGTTAGGCAATAAATGCTTGAATTTATTTCACTTTTCGTCTTATAATCTATGGCTAACCTTGACTAAACGCCGTTAGCAAAACGCCGGACATCGACATGAGCATCAAAAACATGAATGTCGAGTCTTGTGGCAAGACGTTTTCAGGGTAATATTTTTTCAGTTTCTGCCTGCAGGGTCTAATTCTACAGCCAGAAACCCCCACAGAAGGCTGGCCTGGGCCAAAAATCAGGTCTTCAAACTTAACGAGGTCACGATCATGGCAAAAGTATGCCAAGTCACCGGCAAACGCCCAATGTCCGGTAATAATGTTTCACACGCAAACAATAGAACAAAACGCCGTTTCCTGCCTAACCTGCAGAGCCGTCGTTTCTGGGTTGAAAGCGAAAATCGCTGGGTTCGTCTGCGCGTTTCTACAAACGCCCTGCGCACAATCGACAAGAAAGGCATTGATGTCATTCTTGCTGAAATGCGCGCCAACGGCCAAAGCGTTTAATTCATTCCTACTAACGATTAACTCCAGGAGCCCATCATGGCAAAAGGCATTCGCGAAAAAATCAAGCTGGAATCCACAGCTGGTACTGGTCACTTTTACACAACGACCAAAAACAAACGCAACACTCCAGAAAAAATGCTGATCAAAAAATTTGATCCTGTTGTGCGCAAACACGTAGATTACAAAGAAACAAAACTGAAGTAATCTGCTGGTTACCCAACACCAGGCCCCGCGGCCGCCTGCTTTTAACAAAAGCAGCGCAAACGCGGGGCTTTTTTTGTGCGGACCATTTTACTGCTCGGGCCGGACCGAAGATCTGACCGAATCCAGAAAGCTGCGCATCAGTCTGCCCTGATAGCGCGATCGGTGATAAATAATCGACAGCTGTCGCGTCAAGTTCAAAAACGGCGTATGAAGCAATGCCAGCCTGCCGGAACTGACTGCATGGGTCACCGCCACTTGCGGTAAAAATGCAATACCCAGTCCGGCAATCACCGCCTGCTTGATGGCCTCGATCTGACCCAGTTCCATCACCACCTTGGCTTGCGGCAATTTATCCAGCTCCACATCACTGACCAGCCGCGTGGCTGATCCGCGCTCACGCAAAATCCAGCGTGCATCAATAAAATCTGCCGGCTGCAGATTGGCGATTGCCGCCAGCGGGTGATCCGGCCGCGTACATACGCAGAGCGAATCGTCCATCCAATGCACCGACTCGATCGCTTCGTGATGCACCGCGCCCTCAACACAGGCCACATCAATGCTGTGGTCGACGATCTGCCGAACAATTTCATCTGTGTTAGCAACATTCAGATAAACCGTCACCCTGTCATTATTGAGCACAAAACCGCTTAACAGATCACCGACCCGGTAATTGCCAACGGTGTTGCTGGCGCCAATCCGAAACTCTCCTGTCAGGACGTCTGCCTGGTCATCGGCGCGCTGGCGAAACTCAATCATTCTTTCAATGATTTCCTGCGCCAGGGGCAACAGTCGTCTGCCCTTTTCATTCAAGTACAGCCTGCCTTTATCACGATCAAACAATGGACCACTCAACTGCTTTTCCAGTTCAGCCAGCGCCATGCTGGCAGCTGGCTGAGTCAGATGCAAAGAATCGGCGGCAGCCTTGACACTGCCCAGGCGTGCGATGCTGATAAAAACATCAAGCTGTTTCGGGCTGAATGAAGCCATCAGTTTTCCTTATTCTACTTATAAACTATTGTAACTTTACTTATACCATATCCAAGCCTATGATTGATACCTATCAGTAATAAGCTAATGGATATTTAATATATTATGACACTCACGGCCACGTCCTCCCACGCTTTGTCAGCGACTGTCACACCTGATGCGAGCATCCCGCATCCAGCCAAAGGCAGCAGCGCAGCCCGGCCTCGCAAAAACTCCCTTTGGCCAGGGCTGTTTTTATCGGTAGCAATTGCCTTGGTGGCCGAGTTTGCCGGACGTGCCTTGCCCATTATCGGCGGACCGGTTTTCGGTATCCTGCTTGGGATAGTGTACCGAAGCGCATTCGGCCTGCATGCCACGTTGCAGCCTGGGATCAGTTTTTCTTCCAAGAAAATTCTGCAAATCTCTATTATCCTGCTTGGTTTCGGCCTGAGTTTTACGCAGATCATGGCTACAGGCGGAGAATCGCTGGCGGTCACGCTGGTGACCGTAACGATGGCGTTTGGGAGCGCCTGGGTGCTGGGGCGCCTATTGCGCACCCCGTCTGATCTGACGACACTGATCGGCGTAGGTACTGCCATTTGCGGCGGGTCGGCCATTGCTGCAGTCACCCCTATTCTCAAGCCCTCGGAGCATGATACGGCTTTCGCCATCTCCACCATTTTTCTGTTCAATGTTGTCGCGGTACTCACCTTCCCGGCTTTGGGACATATGCTGGGGTTGAGCGACTACGGGTTTGGCATGTGGGCGGGCACCGCCATTAACGATACCTCTTCTGTGGTGGCTGCCGGTTACGCCTATAGTCATGCCGCTGGTGATTTTGCCACGATCGTCAAACTGACCCGCGCCACGCTCATTATTCCGATCTGCTTGTTTCTGGTCGTTCTGGTCGGCATGCGCAATCGCCGGCAGGGTAATCAGTCTGTCAGCCTGGCAAAAATATTTCCATGGTTCATCGTCTGGTTTCTGCTCGCTTCGCTAACGCGCAGCACCGGCATTGTGCCCGAAATCATGCTTGACTGGATCAATGTCGCTGCAAAGTTCCTGATCGTAGTCGCACTGGTCGCAGTGGGGTTGTCTGCCGATATGCGCAAAATCTTTGCGACCGGCCCACGCCCCATCCTGCTGGGTTTCCTGGTATGGATGGCTGTATCGGTCAGTAGCCTGATTGTGCAATATGCCATGGGTCAGATGTAGACACGCAGCCATCTGCCTGAGTCTGCAAAAAGGACCGCCCCTGTTTTATCGGAGGCGGTCCTGTTTTTTTGAACAGCATCTAATTGGCAACGGGTAAACGCAAGGGATAAACATACACTGTGTCAGGCCACAACAGCAGGCTTGTTTTGTCTTGCCCACTGGCCGGCAATCAGATCGCTGCAGTTCTGGCCTGCAGCCACGCAAGTGCGGCGCCTGATACCCGCGGCGCAAGCCGGCGATACACCTCTTCATGATAGGCATTCAACCAAGACAGTTCCTGCTCGCTCAGCAACGGCCTTTCAATGCAACGTGTATCGATCGGGCATAGCGTCAGCGTTTCAAACTTAAGATAATTACCGAATTCAGACTGGCCCGCCGGCACTGCACAGATCAGGTTTTCAATACGAATACCCCACTGACCCGGACGATACAGGCCGGGTTCATCCGAAGTAATCATGCCAGCTTTCATCTCGGTGTCGGGAAAACGGTAGGCGCGATGCGAAATCATTTGCGGGCCTTCATGCACATTCAGAAAATACCCGACCCCAT
>NZ_JBQEAU010000144.1:8134-9223 GCF_052108595.1 Advenella sp. | reverse complement strand
GACATTCCGGTCACCGCAGTGGTCTTCCATAACCGTCAGTGGGGTGCAGAGAAGAAAAACCAGGTGGATTTCTATAACCGCCGCTTTGTTGCCGGCGAACTGGATAACCAGAGCTTTGCGGAAATCGCGCAAGCCATGGGTGCTACCGGTTTCGTGGTCGACAAACTGGAAGATGTAGGTCCGACCCTGAAAAAAGCCGTGGACATGCAGATGAACGAAGGCAAAACCTGCGTTATTGAAATCATGTGCACCCGCGAACTTGGGGATCCGTTCCGCCGCGATGCGTTGTCCAAACCTGTACGGTTCCTGGACAAATACAAAGACTACGTCTAATCCACTAGCGCAACCTGAGGAGCACATCATGGGCGTTTTGCAACGCATCGTCGAAACGGCGAAAGCCGACCCGAAACGCATCGTGCTGTGCGAAGCCCAGGATCCGCGCGTGCTTGAAGCAGCAATACGGGCACAGCGGGACCGTATTGCTGATGTCATAATGGTGGGCGATCCGGTGCAAACCGCCGCGATCGCCAGCCAGCATGGCCTGGATATCTCGGGCATGACCATTACCGACCCAGCGACCAGCCAAGCGCGTGAACATTATGCTCAACAGCTGTACCGCTTGCGCGAGAAAAAAGGCATGACACTGCAACAGGCACAGCAAGCCATTGCACAACCGCTGTGCTTTGCCAATCTCATGCTGCAGATGGGTGACGCCGACGGCTCGGTCGCCGGTGCCGTTCACACGACAGCAGATGTGGTTCGCACTGCACTTCAGGTGGTGGGCGCCAGCGCCTCTGCCGGCAGCATCGTGTCCAGTTTCTTTCTGATGATTTTTGAACACGAGCACCACCCAACCAAGGGTGGCATGATTTTTTCCGATTGCGGCCTGGTCATCGATCCGGATGCACAACAACTGGCACGTATTGCCCTTGACTCGGCAAAAAGCGCAAGCGCGCTGCTGGGCGAGGCGCCACGCATTGCCATGTTATCGTTCTCGACCCTGGGAAGTGCGCAACATGTCAACGTGACCAAGGTCCAGCACGCCACCAGTCTGGTCAGACAGGCGCAGCCGGATCTTCTGATCGACGG
>NZ_JBQEAU010000144.1:0-8124 GCF_052108595.1 Advenella sp. | reverse complement strand
AGCTGGATGCCGCCATTATTCCCGACATTGCATCACGCAAACTCAGTGATTCTCAGGTTCATGGTCGAGCCAATGTGTTGATTTTTCCGGACCTGAATGCCGGCAATATCGGCTACAAGCTTGCCGAAAGACTGGGGGGCGCCATCGCTATCGGCCCGTTGCTGCAAGGACTGAACAAACCGGCCAATGACCTGTCGCGGGGCTGTAGTGCCGACGACGTTTACAATGTCATTGCCGTCACTTGCGTACAGGCACAACAGCAGCAACTGCAAACCCATGCCAGTGAATTATCGTCGGTGTCCGCCGGCCAGTAATCGCGCAATATCGTAAAAGACAGCAGGCGTCAATGCTTGCTGCAGATCTACCGCCAGGCTTCTTGGATAATACGAACTCAGATCCAGCCCCACACCCAGTCCGACAACGTCAATACCCTGGCTGATGGATTGCCGCACGACCTGTTGCAGGTGGCTGGCCAGATAATAATCATCGTTGACATATTGCGTGGCGCTGTCCATCGGGCAACCGTCAGAGACCACAATCAGGGTGCGGCGCCTGACCGGCTGCTCCTGCAGCCGCTGCGAGGCCCAGAGGACCGCCTCACCGTCCACCCCTTCCCGATACAGATCATGCTTGAGCAATGCAGCGATATCCAGACGCGCGCGCGACCAGCTCGTATCGGCCTGCTTAAATAGCAAATGACATAGCTCATTAAGGCGCCCGGGATGAGCCGGCTTGCCCTGGCGCTGCCAGTCTTTCATGGCACGACCGCCATTCCAGGCACCGGTCGTAAAGCCCAGCAATTCGGTTTGCACGCCAGCCATTCCCAAAGCCCGCAACAAGGTATCGAGCAGTACCGACAGGCGGCGCGCATGCGTGCGCATGGAACCGGAGCAATCGAGCAAAACAGTAACCGCCTGGTCGACCCGCTCAATGACCTGGTCCTGGCGAAATATCCGTGTCTCGGCAGGACTGGCAATCAACTGGCTGAGCGTACGACCATCAAGAATGCCCTCCTCCTGGCCGAATATCCAGCCGTCGTCCTGCGGCATGCGAAAGATGCGGCGAAACAGCCTGGCAAGTTGAGCCACGCCGATTGACAATGAAGCACGATCTTCGTCCATTTGCTGGCGAAACTGCTTAAGCTCTGCTCGCCTTACTCGCGAGGCTGCCAGTTCCATACGGTCGTAGCGACGGGTGAATACGCGGTAGCTGGCCTGGTGCTGATCGAATACCCGGCTTTGGCCGAACGGTGCAACATCAAACCCATCCTCGGGCTGCGCATCCGGTGTGAGCAGCAGGGAAAACAGCGACCGGCTATTTTTATCGGAATCCTTTGGCCGGCGATCCAGCGCCATTTCCGCCGCCAGATTCAAGCTGACCTTTTCGGCAAGCCGTGCAGCCATCGCAGCGTAGGCTGCCTGATCATTGCGCAGACGGCGCAAGGCATACAGCTCTTCGCCTATTTCACCAGCCATACCAGCGCGCGTGGCTTCCAGCAGATCCTGCTGGGCCTCGCTGAGCACGCCCCCGGTTACTCTTGACCACACGGTAAGCATGACCGTAAACAGCAAAATACCCTGGCTGGACTCGATCAAGGCCGAATGTTCAAATGCCTCGGCCCAGGCACGAAAGCGCGTCTGCACATTCGCGCGCACCCCTGGCCAGTCTGAAGCGACCGTCGCCTCCAGACGCACCTGTTCGAAAAAATCATAGAGAAGCCGGGCAGTCTCATCTTGCGGACATGCCTGTTCATAGATGGTCGGATCGCAGGCAAGCAGACGCAACGCCAGCCCGTCGGCCACGGCACGAAAATCCTTGAAGGTCTGATTGTCGGGATCCAGCCGCAGATGTGGCGCCAGCACCGGCACCAGACTGTCATCCAGATACAGTCTGCCCTTCCTGAAATGCGCATTGGTGCGTCCGCTAATGGCACGCACGGCAGCGCCGCACAACTGGTCGGTATGTTGCTGGAATATGCTGTGCGCAATATCGTTCACGTCAGCATGGTACCCATAAATGCTTCGGGCAGCTCTTGTTCGAAACAGCGCTGATAATATTCGGCAATCAGTTCTTTCTCGGCGTCATCACATTTGTTCAGGAATGACAATCGAAATGCCAGGCCGGTATCGCCGAAAATCTGCCGGTTCTCTGCCCAGGTAATCACGGTGCGAGGCGACATGAGCACGGAAATATCACCTGCCTCGAACCCCTTGCGCGTGAGGTTGGCCAGATCCACCATTTTGCGAATTGTCTGGCGCCCTTGAGCATTGTCCATCTGCGGCACTCTGGCTGCAGTAATCTGCACCTCGTCCTCGGGCTGCAGATAATTGAGAGCAGCGACAATATTCCAGCGATCCAGCTGCGCATGATTGAGCGATTGCGTGCCATGATACAGGCCATTCAAATTGCCCAACCCCAGCGTATTGGCCGTCGCAAACAGCCTGAAATCGGCGTGCGGGGCGATGCTGCGGTTCTGGTCCAGCAACATGAAATGACCGTTGCGCTCCAGAATCCGCTGAATGACAAACATGACATCGGGCCGACCGGCATCGTATTCGTCAAAGATCAGCGCCATGGGTTGCTGCAACGCCCAGGGCAGAATACCTTCCTGAAACTCGGTAACCTGACGCCCTTCTCGCAACACAATGGTGTCCTTGCCGACCAGGTCCAGGCGGCTGATATGGCCATCCAGGTTGACCCGCACGCAAGGCCAGTTCAGCCTGGCGGCGACCTGTTCGATATGCGTGGATTTACCGGTGCCGTGCAGGCCCTGAATCAATACCCGCCTGTTCTGAATGAAGCCGGCCAGGATGGCAAGCGTGACATCATGATTGAAATGATAGGCAGTGTCGATCTGCGGCACATGTTCCGTGGGTTCGCAAAATGCGGGAACGGTCAGGTCGGTATCAAGGCCGAAGACTTGCCTGACGGAAATCTCGCGGATGGCGCGGTGTGAGTCTTGCGGGGTGGTCATGAAATACTGCCTCCGTTGCGGATCGCAATGGCGGACCACTGCGCATGAATGATTTACGCTGCCGCGTTGGCTTTTTCAATTTCTGCCAGCGAGTCGGCTGCACGGCGCAATACCGGCAAAAATCCCAATGCCTTTTCACGGGTAATGCGCATGATGGGAGACTGCGCCGCAATGCCCATGTTCGACTTGCCATTTTCTCCCGGGACCAGCACAGCAATACAAATGAGGCCGGGCAAAAACTCTTCGTTGTCCATGGCGTAGCCTTGCCGTCGCACCTGTTCTATTTCCTGTTCGATCGCGTCATAGCGCGTCAGGGTATTCGGGGTATACTGTTCCAGTGGGGCTGCTTCCAGCAGACGACGACACTGCGAGGGCGACATTTGCGCAAGAAACAGTTTGCCACTGGCCGAGCAATGCAAGGGGACGCGCGAGCCCGGGTGTAGATAGAACCGAAGCGGCGCGACCGTTTCCACCCGATCCAGATACAACACCTCGTTGCCGGTGCAGGCGGTAATGTTGCAGCTTTCACCGATTTCCTCAACCAAGTGCCGCAAGACTGCACGTCGTGAGCCGTGAATAGTGTTGTTCAGCAGCAGCTTTTCGGCCATCTGGTGCAAGCGACGACCGGTGCTGTACTGCCTGCCATCGCCGTCGCGAATAATCAGCCTTGCGCTTTCCAGTTGCTGTAGCATACGGTGCAAGGTTGGCTTGGGAATACCCAGTTCTTCACTGAGGCTTTGCAGCGAAAAATAACTGTCTTTTTCGGCAATGACCTCAAGAAGCGCAAACAGCCGTAGCGTTGGGGTGTTGCCTTCGACACGTTCAGATTCGATCATATCCATAGAAATCGCCATTTATTCCAATTATTTTGCAATTTATTTCAAATACTGAAATAAATTATACCAATAACCGGAATATTGATCAACTTTTTCTTGAAATGACAGGAAAATGCTGCGTAACCAGTTCAGCCAGGGTTTTAATGCCAACTGCAATTTTGGGCTCGTCAATGGAACCATAACCAAAACGAATGTAGCGTCGGGTGCCTTTCGATACCCTGCTGAAGAATACTTCTCCCGGCTCAAGGACAATTCCGTTTTGCAACGCCACTGCCGTCAGCGCAGTGGTGTCGATATGTTCCGGCGCCCTTACCCAGCAGAATGATCCGCCCGGCGAGGAGATGATCTGAAACGTCGGCAGATACTCCTTTAGCGCATCGCGCAGCGCCCGTTCGCGTTGGCCATAAATTTGGGATTGCTTGCGCAAAAAAGACTGGTAATGGCCCAGCGAGACGAACAGTGCAAAGGCCCGTTGCAGAAAAGAAGGGGCATGTCGCAACATCAGCCGTTTCAGTGCCCGCAGCTCGTCGACCAGCGGCTTGGGGCCAACAATGAATCCCAGCCGCAAGCCGGGTGCAAATGTTTTTGACAAGCTGCCTACATAAATCACACGCCCGTTCTGGTCCAGACTCTTGAGCGCCGGAAAGGGTTTATCAATAAAGCTGTTTTCAAATTCAAAATCGTCTTCGACAATCACCGTATTGCAGGCATTGGCTTTTTCAAGAAGCGCCTGGCGCCGCGCCATGGACATGGTGACCCCGGTGGGGCATTGGTGGCTTGGCGTGACAAAAACCATATCCATGTCAAAGGTAATACCCGCGACATCGACGCCCTCTTCATTGACCGGCACCGGCACCACGTGACGGGTGCGACTGGAAAAAATATTGCGCGCGTCCGGATAGCCGGGTTCTTCCATACCCACTTTATTGCCCGGCCTGACCAATAAATCTGCCAGCAGATACAGCGCGTGCTGAGCCCCCACTGTCACCATGATTTCATCCTTGGTCGCCGAAAAACCCCGTCGCGGCAGGACCTGGTTCTGGATCGCGGCGATAATCTCCGGGTCGTCCATCATGATCAAGTCCTGGGCCCAGCTGCGAATGTCCACAATGGACAGCGCCTTCATGCAGCATTCACGCCACTCGGAAGTGGGGAACAAGGCGGGATCAAACTGACCGTACACAAAGGGATAGGGCTGGGTCTGCCAGTTGGCCGGCTTGCGGATATTGCGTTGCTGGCTGGGCCGCGCATGAATGCGTCCGTGCCAGAAATCGGTTTCGTCATCGCCACCGGCGCTGGCGATAATATCAAGCATATTGCGCTGCTGCGCTGCCTGTCCCACAAAATGACCGCTACGGTTGCGCGTCACCAGATAGCCTTCGCTGACCAGTTCCTGATAGGCAAACACAACCGTATTGCGTGCCACCTTGAGCGTATCCGACAGGAAACGGCTGGAAGGCACCGGCGCATCCGGCGTCAGGTGCCCCTGCGTAATGGCGGCCACCAGCATCTGCCGGATCCGGCCCTGCAGCCCCAGCGATTCACTGGTCTCACGAAACAGTTTTTCCCAAAGCAGCGCACTCAGGGCTGCCCGACTGGGCGCGCTGACCTTGTCCAATCCCGGGCTGACACGTTTTCTGTGATTACTCATTGCTTTTTTCTTGTAACAGGCCAATGATGGCGTGATCCGGCAAGTGATGGGTGTATCCGTGCGCGGATCACGATAATTTCAAATGCAATAGAAGCTTGCGATTATCCCTGAAACGGACATGGCCGCCATGCAAAGGCGATCCATGTCGGCAAATCTGGGGCATGTGCAGGTTCGATCTATACCTTGCCCTTCCAGGGCACCATGGCCTTCTCTATATAGCGGATCAGGGCGTCAAAAATAAACGCAAAAAACCCGATAATAATGATACCCATAATGACGGTATCACTGGCCAGATACTGCGCGGCGTTCAACACCATGAAACCCAGGCCGCGATCGGCCGCCACCATCTCGGCAGCGACCAGTGTACTCCAGCCCACCCCAATACCAATGCGCATGCCTGTGAATATTTCCGGCAGGGCCGACTTCAATATCACATACCAGACAATCTGTCTGTTTGAGCCGCCCATGGAGTAGGCAGCATGGATCTGCTCCATTGACACCGACTTGACGCCGGCCCTGGCGGCAATTGCCATGGGCGCAAAGATAGCCAGGTAGATCAGGAAAACCTTTGGAAACTCGCCAATACCGAACCAGATGATGACTAGCGGCAAATAGGCCAGCGGCGGCAAGGGCCTGTAGAACTCGATGACCGGATCGAACAGCCCGCGAGCGACGCGATTGACCCCCATCATGATGCCCACCGGCACGGCCGTTAGCAGCGCCAGTAAGAATGCCGAAAACACCCTGGTCAGACTGGCCACGGTATGCTCGACAAGCGTCGCATTGGCAATGCCATCTGTCATACCCACGATGAATTTGTTATACACCGCTACAGGCGACGGCAGAAACAGCGGCTTCACCCAGCCAAAATACGTAATGATGGACCAGACCACCAACAATGAAATCGCAGTTGCGATACTGATAAACACGCTGGCCCCCGCCCCCGGCGCTCCATAAACTTGCCCCGGTACAGCAGCAGCTCTGCCGAACAGTTTATTAAGCATGGTGGCCTCCTTCGCGCTCGTCACTGTAGATGATGTTGAGCACTGTCTCGCGCATACGGATGAATTCGGGACTTGATTTAATTTCCCTGGCATTTTTCCCCGCCAGAAACTCCCGGTTGAATGACAGGTCGTAGGTGTTGGTAATGCGACCCGGCCGTGGCGACATCACGATCAGCTTGGAGCCGAGAAAGAGTGCTTCTTCTACGCTATGGGTAATAAAAAAGAACATTTTGTGGGTCACTTCCCACACCTTGAGCAACAATTCCTGGATGGTTTCGCGGGTCAATGCATCCAGCGCAGCCATGGGCTCATCCATTAACAACATGGCCGGATTGCAGGTCAGGATGCGGGCGATACCCACCCGCTGCTGCATCCCGCCGGAAAGCTGATAAATCATATGTTGATGAAAGTCCTTGAGCCCCACCAGTTCCAGATTACGTGCTGCGATCTCATGCCGCTTGGTCTTGGACACACCCTGCAGTTTGAGGCCGAATTCGGTATTCTCTATGACATTGAGCCATGGCAGCAACGCGTGCTTTTGAAACACCACGCCGCGATCCGCACTGGGACCGGAGATCGGCTCATTACCCAGCATGATCGAACCGGACGATGGCGACATGAAGCCGGCCAGCAGATTCAAAAAGGTTGTTTTGCCGCAGCCCGAGGCGCCGAGCGCTACCACGAACTGACCACTGTTGATGGTAAGGTTGACATCCTTGAGTGCGACCACACTGTCATTCTGGCGAATTCCGGGATACACCACGTTGACGTCTTTGACGTATAAATTCTCGGCTACAGTTTGCATTGCGATTGTCTCCAACTACGCTTGGGTTCTGTGAAAGGCGGACCGCCACCTTTCACGCTTATGGCAGCTGCAATTATTTCGGCTTTGCGGCCTGCTCTACCCAACTGGCATTCACAAAACCGCTGTAGTCAGCAAGCACAGAGTCAATCTGTTTCTGTTCCTTGAGAAACGCAGCGCTCTCGGTCAGCGCCTTGACCGCACCGGAACTGGCGCCGCCACCCAGCCAGGTATTGGAGGCCATGTCTGCCGCTGTCGGAAAGACCAGCATTTTCATCGCTTCCAGAATATCCCTGGACTCGCCGCCGATCATCTGGGTAATACCCTTAACCTCGGGACTACTCTGCGTCCACTGGGCGCCATTCTGTTTATAGTCATCATAGGCCTGCGCCAGGACCTTGGTGTAGGCCTGCATGAACTTGGGATTTTTCTGCGCCCAGTCTTTATCGACCACAATACCGTCAAACGTCGGGACACTGGCCTTGCCTACTTCCTCGGAATCGGTCAGAACCGTGCCGTCCTTGAGCAGCGTGGTCAGTGCCGGTGGCCAAACATAGGCCGCGTCGATATCGCCGCGCTGCCAGGCTGCCACGATCTGCGGTGGCTGCATATTCAGAATACGCACATCACGCGGATTCATTTTCCACACCTTGCTGAGCGCAACCAGCAAATGAAAATGCGAGGTCGAGACAAACGGCACGCCAATCCGCTTGCCCTTGAGGTCTTCCGGCTTGCTGATGCCCGACTCCTTGCGGACCACCAGCGCCTCGGAATGGCCGATGTTGTCAAGAATCCAGAACAGCTGCATATTCACCCCGCGCGTCGCTGCGGCCGCAATCCCGGTCGAGCCAAGCACG
>NZ_JBQEAU010000143.1:0-9267 GCF_052108595.1 Advenella sp. | reverse complement strand
ACCTCAGTTGACGTGGCAAGGTGGGGTAACAGCTTAGGATGCACAGGCGGGTCTTCATGATTGACCTGAGCCGGGGCGCGTTGCCGCACGTACACGCCACTGCCCAGTCTGACCTCAACCCAACCGGACACCTCAAGCGCAATAATCGCTTCCCGCACAGAAGTGCGACTTACCTGTAACTGACTGGCCAGTTCTCTTTCAGGTGGGATACGACTGGACACCGGATAACTATTATTCAGGATTTTTTCGCGGATGCTTGCGGCAATCCGTTGGTAAACGCGATCACTTTCCATGTATGACTCTAATAATTGATCGAAAAAAACTTGCAAACCACCAAAATTTCGCCTAAATTGTACAGACCAATAAATTTGGTCCGACCAATTTAGACAAATTTAAAGGTTGGTCTGATCAGTGAAGCACATTATAGCGTCACAGGAGACACCATGACAAAGATCACCCAAATGCAAGTGCTGGACATCCGCTTTCCGACATCAACCTTGCTGGACGGATCCGATGCAATGAATCCCGACCCGGATTATTCAGCCGCTTACGTCATCCTGCACACCGACAGTCCATCTTTGGCCGGTCATGGTTTGACCTTCACCATAGGCAGGGGCAATGAGATTTGCTGCAAATCCATTGAAGCGATGCGTCATCTGGTTATCGGCCTTGATATGGATAGCGTCAGATCTTCCCCCGCCGATATGTGGCGCATGCTCACCGGCGACAGCCAGTTGCGCTGGATCGGCCCCGACAAAGGTGCAATGCATCTGGCCACCGGCGCAGTCGTCAACGCCGTCTGGGACCTCTGGGCAAAGATGGAAGGCAAACCGGTATGGAAGCTGGTTGCAGATATGAGTCCGGAACAACTGCTCGATTGCATTGACTTGCGCTACCTGACCGATGCCATTTGCCGTGATGAAGCTTTACAGTTGCTCCGCGACCGTGCTCAGGCCAAGGCAGAACGAGAAGCCTTGCTTCAGGCCGAAGGCTACCCCTGCTATACGACATCAGCCGGCTGGCTGGGCTACAGCGATGAAAAGCTCGCCCGTCTGTGTCAGGAAGCGATCGATCAGGGCTTCAATCACATCAAACTCAAAGTCGGACATGATCTGGAAGACGACAAGCGCCGTGTCCGCATTGCCAGGGACATTATCGGGCCGCAACGCAAGCTTATGATCGATGCCAACCAAATCTGGGAAACCGAACAGGCCATCGACTGGGTTCGGCAATTGGCTTTTGCCAACCCCTGGTTTATTGAAGAACCCACCAGTCCCGACGATATCGAAGCGCACCGTCAAATCCGGCAAACCATTGCCCCAATACAGGTAGCCACAGGCGAAATGTGTCAGAACCGGATTATGTTCAAACAGTTTATGAGCCGCCAAGCGATTGACATAGTGCAGATTGACGCATGCCGCATGGGTGGAGTCAATGAAGTGCTCGCCGTACTGCTGCTGGCCGCGAAGTTCAAGCTTGCAGTATGCCCGCACGCCGGTGGCGTCGGGTTGTGCGAATACGTACAGCATTTATCCATGATTGACTATCTGTGCTTTTCCGGGACACGCGAAGGGCGTGTCACCGAATACGTGGATCATCTGCATGAGCACTTTGAGCATCCCTGCGTGATCCGTAATGCGGCATATATGCCACCCACTGCCCCCGGCTTCAGTATCGAGATGAAACCAGAATCCCGTCGCCAATATCTTTTCAAACCTGATCTGTGCGAATCGAAAAATAATTAAAGGTACAGTTTTATGATTGATACGCATGTTCACTTCTGGAATTACAACCGTGATGAGTTCTCCTGGATTGGTGACCATCAGGTATCGCTGAAACAAAACCGCCTTCCGTGCGATATAGCCGCGCTCACCGCTGAACGCATCTCAGGTCTCATTGCGGTGCAGGCCAGGCCCACGCTTAGCGAAAATCATTTTCTGCTGCAATTAGCACAGGACTTTCCCATAATCAAAGGTGTCATAGGCTGGTTTGATTTTGATGCCAGCATTGAGCCGCAACTGGAATCGGCTGCCAATCATGCCTTGGTTAAAGGCTTTCGCCACCTGATTCAGGATGAGCCCAAGCCCTCAGAGTATCTGCGTGAACACTCCGGCCTGCAACACGGCGTCCGATCGATGCAGCATCACAATTACGTTTATGAAGTACTTGCTCGCCAGGCCGATCTGCCCGCCGTAGTCAATTTCTGCATGCGCCACGACAAACACTGGCTTGTCATTGATCATCTGTGCAAGCCAGAGTTTGCGTGCCAATCAGCATTTGAATGGTGGCACCTGCATATGCGTAAGCTCGCCACTTTGCCTCATGTCGTAGTAAAAATATCGGGCCTGGTTACAGAAGCAGGAGCACACGCCACTGCCGCCAATCTGCAGCCTTATATCGACAGTGTCTGGACGCTATTCGGTCCGGAGCGCCTATTGTGGGGCTCCGATTGGCCCGTATCGTCTGCGACCCATTCATACGACACCCTGCTGGACTACTGGAAAGAAAACACAAGCCATCTCCCGGCAGCAGATACCAACCAGGTACAACTGGGCACCCCTGTAAAAACATACCAACTGTAATTGAAGGATGAGAGAGACAAATGGATTTGAATTTGAAAAACAAAGTCATTATCGTAACTGGGGGTGGATCGGGCATTGGCGAAGCCATCAGCCTGACGCTGGCAGAGGAAGGCGCCATTCCCGTCATCTTCGCGCGCTCGCCCTTGCCACAGTCGCTGCAGGAAAAACTGGCTGAGTCGGCGTCAGGATATGCCTTCCAACAACTGGATCTGATGGATGAGGCCGCGTGTCAATCCGCGATCAACGCGACGGCAGCGCAATATGGTCGTATCGACGGTGTGGTCAACAACGCCGGCATCAACGATAATATTGCGCTCACAGCAAGCGTAGATGCGTTCCGTCAGTCGCTGGAAAAGAATCTGGTGCACTACTTTACAGTCGTTCACCATGCCCTGCCCTATCTGAAAAACAGTCAAGGCAGCATCGTCAATATCGGCTCCAAGACTGCCATCACCGGTCAAGGGCAAACCAGCGGCTATTGCGCTGCCAACGGTGGACGACTTGCGCTGACTCGCGAATGGGCTGTGGCGCTGCTGAACGATAAAATCCGGGTCAATGCCGTGATCCCTGCCGAGGTAATGACGCCACTATACGAATCGTGGATCGGCGGTTTTGATAACCCGCAGGAAAAGCTGGCAGCAATCACAGCCCGCATTCCACTGGAAAAGCGCATGACCACACCACGCGAGATCGCCAACACCGTGGTCTTCCTGCTGTCGGACCGGTCATCGCATACCACAGGCGAATGCCTATTCGTGGACGGCGGCTATACCCACCTTGATCGTGCCATTGCCTGATGCGGAGGTAATACATGACTCATCAGCGATATTGCCTGGCTCTGGATCTGGTAGACGATCCGGAAAAAATTCAAACTTATATAGCACACCACAGAAATATCTGGCCTGAAGTTCAAGCCAATATTTACGCTTGCGGCATCGTTGATATGCAGATCTGGCACATCGGCACCCGCCTGTTCATGGTCATGGAAGTTGACGACACATACAGTCCTCAGCACGCGGCCGCTATCGCAGCGACCGAGCCCAGAGTAAAGGAATGGGAAACCCTGATGTGGCAGTTTCAAATACCAACGCCGTGGACGCCTGCAGGCGAAAAATGGGTAGCTATGGAAAAAATATTTGACCTGAAAATGCAATAAGTCAGGTCGAAACATTACATATGAAATAGTCATTCAAACCATACCAACAAAAAAATCAAGATCAACAACGGAGATATCAATGAAACACGCCATCACCGATCCTCGCTACCGCACCGGATTCATTTTGGTTACTACACTTTTCTTTATGTGGGGGCTATCCTATGGACTACTGGATGTGCTCAACAAACACTTCCAGGATGCTTTGCATATTTCCAAGGCACAATCCGGGCTGCTGCAGGCCGCATACTTTGGCGCCTATTTCATCATCGCGTTGCCCGCCGGGATGTTCATATCAAAAAAAGGATATAAGGCCGGCATCATTACCGGTCTCTCACTCTACGCGATTGGCGCATTGCTATTTGTGCCAGCATCCAATGCCATGACTTTTCCCTTTTTCCTGTTCGCATTGTTTGTACTGGCTTGCGGCCTGGGATTTTTGGAAACGGCAGCCAATCCCTACTCATCAGCACTGGGAGCACCGGAAACAGCGGAAACGCGGCTCAATCTATCCCAGTCCTTCAACGGTTTTGGCCAGTTCTGCGGTCCGCTCATTGGCGGTCTGTTTTTCTTCGAAGGCACGTCTGCCGAACAGCCAGCAGCCCAGAACGGCGCAGTTACTATCACGTATGTCGCCATTGCCGTTGTTGTCTTATTGTTGATCATTCTGTTTGCTCGCACCAAGCTGCCTGACCTGCGCGAGGCAGAAAGCGCGCTCGACGAAAAAAACGCATCGGCCAACCAGCGCTCACTTACCTCACACCGGGAGTTTATCGGCGGTGTGATTACTCAATTCTTTTATGTTGCTGCTCAGGTGGGAGTAGGCGCATTCTTTATTAATCTCACCCTGGAGACTTGGAATGGATTTGAAGCCAAAGACGCCTCATATCTGCTCTCGATAGGCTTGCTGGCATTTATGATCGGCCGCTTTATCAGTACCGGTATCATGACACGCATTCCGGCTTCTCGCCTGTTGGCTATCTACGGGGTTATTAATATAGCGCTTTGCGGCGTTGTCATGACCGGCCTTCCTGGTGTGGCCAGCATCGCTGCCATCGGCATTTTCTTTTTCATGTCCATCATGTTTCCCACTATTTTCGTCATGGGCGTAAAAAATCTTGGATCCAAAACAAAAATTGGCAGCTCGTTTATGATTATGGCCATCGTGGGTGGCGCTGTAATGCCTTATTTTATGGGCAAAATTGCTGATGGCCATCATACCGCGCTATCCTACGGCCTGCCTTTAGTGTGCTTCATTATTGTGGCGGTCTACGCCGCACTGTATGACAGACTTAGCATCAAAGCCGCATAAGTGATTGGCGTATGCACATGCCTGGCAAAGTGGCCAGCACAAGCTGGCCTTATAGGCAGCACTTTACGGTGTAGGTGTCTCAAAATTAATTATGCGGCCCCGTTTACGCCCGGATGTACACCCATCCATCCTGCTGCAGCCGGGCAAGCTCAGCAATAGCACCATGCGGGAGCACCTGCAGCGGCGCTCTGTTCTGGCGAGCTGCGCGGTTCAGGGTGTTGGGACATAACCAGGTAATGGCATCAAGCTGCTCCTGCGGCTCATCCAGGGCAGCAATAACCGCCTGGGCATTGAGCACAATTTTAACGTGTGCGTCCGGCTGCTCGCGCAGCAAATTGCCGGCATTGCTGCGGGCACGCTGCAGCGCATCTGCGGTTGGCGCATGCAGCACCACTTTCAGAACAGCTTGATCAGTCATCACTATTTACCTTGAAAAAGGCCATTATCTCATCGTTCAACACCCGGTGCGAGTCGTGCCCGTTCGTACCCTGCTGCCCGCAATAATCAGGGCACATAGCAATACCAACTTCACCGGCAACCACGCTGACAGCACTCCAATGTTGAGCAGCCCAGGCTTAAAGGGCGGATGACGTCCGCCGACATCCACCTTCACATATGCGCAGACAATAAAAACAATAGAATTACTGATAATCATTATCATTATTGTTATATAATTTGCCCTTTCCAAATTGATTGAAGGTCAGTTCATGAGAACCACTCTGCCTGCGAGGCTCGTTCCCTGCGCCGAAACAACATCGCCGGTTTCGGCCTCGCTCATGAACCGGCTTGTGCTCAATACGCTTAGTATTTCTGTTATGGGATTGCCACTGGCCGCTTACGCTCAGAGCAGCGTGCTGCAGTTGGCCCCTATCATGGCAAGCGGCGCCGAGGATGCGCTTCCCTCTGCCTACGCCGGCGGCCAGGTCGCGCGCGGCGGCGGTCTGGGCGTGCTGGGCTCTTCAGATGTCATGGATACGCCTTTTAGCACCACCAATTACACATCACAATTTCTGAATGACCAGCAGGCTCGTACGCTGGCAGACGTGGTAGTCAACGAAGCCTCTGTTCGGGTGATGACGTCCACCGGCAGTTTCAGCGAAGACTTCCAGATCCGCGGCTTCAAAGTCGACAGCGGCGATGTCGGCTTGAACGGGCTATATGGCCTGGCCTCTTCCAACCGCATGCCGACGGCCATGATGGAACGGGTTGAAGTGCTCAAGGGGCCGGGTACGCTGATGTACGGCATCAGCCCTGCCGGCAGCATAGGCGGAAACATTAATATCGTTACCAAGCGTGCCGACGATGAACCGTTGACCCGCGTCACGACAACGTACGAAAGCAAATCAATCCTGGGCGCACACCTGGATATGGGACGCCGCTTCGGAGATGACAAGCAATGGGGTATTCGCTTTAACGGCGTATACCGCAATGGCCAAACAAGCCTGGACGAAGGTCGCCAGAAACTTGCCCTTGGCGCCCTGTCGCTGGACTACCGCTCGGATAAACTGCGTTGGTCCCTGGACACCTACGCGCAACGTGAGAACGTTGACAACTTCCGTGCGCAGACCGGGTTCCATCCTGATATTGCAAACATTCCCGCAGCTCCTTCCGGCCACCGCGCCATCTATTCAGGCGCCGACCTGACGATTCGCGACTCGACCATCGCCTCGCGATTGGAATACGATATCTCCGACCGGCTAATGGTATATGCCGCGGTAGGCTACCACTACGGCGCCAGCGAGCAGGATTTTCCTTCTGCGCGTACGACAGATGCAGTGGACGATCTGGGTAACTTGCGGGTTATCAATTCGTGGTATGACGCCTACTCGCGCAGCAAGACGGCTGAAATCGGCGCGCGTGCGAAATTCAATACCTTTGGTGTGAGCCACCTGGTCACCCTGTCCGGCTCCATTCTCAAATCAGAAGCGGGAAGCTTCTACCTGTCGGCGCCATTGAGTCAAAAGATCGACTCCAATATCTACGATCCGGTGCAGCTAGTCCCCATGACCGGCGATCGCCAGTCACCAATCAAGACGTCTGAAACCGAGCTCTCCAGCATTTCCCTGACTGACACGTTGTCGTTTGCCGACGACCGCATCCTGATTACCGGGGGCCTGCGCAGACAACAAGTGAAGTCTGAAAACTTCAATCCCACTGGCGCCGTCACGTCCTCCTATAACGAAAGCGCAGTCTCGCCGCTTTTCGGTATTGTCGTACGCCCGTTGGACAATGTGTCGATATACGGTAACTTTACATCAGGCCTGAGCACGGGTAGCACGGCCCCGGTCGATGCAGCCAATGCCGGCGAGGTGTTTGCGCCATATAAGTCCAAGCAGTACGAAGCCGGTGTCAAAGTCGACTGGGGTCGCGTCATGACCACGGTCTCGGTTTTTCAGGTAGATCGTCCAAACGCGATTACCGACCCGGACACCAATATCTACAGTTACGATGGCGAGCAGCGTAATCGCGGTGTGGAATTATCTGCTGTGGGTGAAGTGACCGATGGTCTGCGCGTTATGGCCAGTGCCACTTTTTATAATGCCAAACTGCGTCGCACCGCAGGCGGCGTCAATCAAGGCAACCAGGCCAATGGTGTGCCAAAGCGCACGTTCAACCTGGCAGCCGATTGGGACTTGCCCTGGGTACCCGGCTTGAGCGTGGGCGCACGCGCCATTCACACCGCAGCAACACCCTATGATGCAGAAAACACGCTCACACTGCCATCGTGGACACGCTATGACCTGAGCGCCCGTTATCGCACAACATTCCAGGGCCGCCCGCTCACATTGCGTGCCAGCGTCGAAAACGTATTTAACAAGAAATACTGGCTATCGAGCAGCTCACGCCTCACCGTGGCCACTGCAGCAGCGCCGCGCACCGTTCTGCTCTCGGCAGAGATGGAGTTCTAGACGCAATCATCCCGATGAATTGGGCTCGCAGTGACACCTGTCCAATGCAGCGTGCTGCGCATTTCAAAGCTGCAATCGCCGCCCAGGCACTGAGCACAACGTCAATCCGCATCCCTGGTGCTTCGTGCTGCAGATTGCCGGCGTTATTTCGGGTACGTTGCGCAACGGCCGCAAGGGGCATCACGCACCACTAGCAGAATCGCCTGGTTGATCAATGCGGCAGCAATACCACTTTGCCCGAAGCAATGTTCCCCCGATCCAGCTCGGTAAATGCGGTCACCCCCTCATCAAGGGAACGCGTCTCTACCCAGGAAAGATCCCCAAAGGTTCCATTGTGCAAAGCATTGACGGTGGCATACATGTCAGCCATGGTATAGGTATAGGTTCCCAGCAAGGTGATTTCTGCAAGGGTCAGCTTGCGCATATCAATTTCGCTGCTCCAGTCCTGCTTGTTCTCCAGAATAAGACCAGGCTTGCGTCGGGGATCATGACCATGGTAGAAAAAGATGCGCAGCCAGTCTCTGTGTGCCTGGATATCGAACTGATCGTCCGCGGCACTACGAGTCAACCGCCAGAGGTACCTCGCGCCATTTCAGCAAACAAATCAAAATCCGGATAAAAAGCGACAAATGACTGGAGGCATGTCAGGCTTGGCAACCCATGGCCTGCCGAGCCTATACAAAGACACATTGATTTGGAGCCCTGCCAAGCATGTCTGCAGGCCAGGGTTCAAGCATATGCTATGGCAACTGCAATAGTCTGCAGAATTGCTGCGCCCCGGGCCAATGAATGCAGGTCCGTGAAGCCTGCCAGGGGTAAGGACTATCATTTTCTGGCCAGGCCTCTTCACACAAAATAAAGCAAAGTGAATCGTTAAGCAGAGCAGAAAATTGAGTAAAGTGCGCCGTTCAACCAGAACCCAGAAAGGTATCATGCAGAGCGCGCAATCATGAACGCCATCGCAAGTGTAAGATTAAGACAAGGCGGTGAGCCAGAAATGAGATACGTCGAGTTCAAGGCTCAGAGCAGCGCTCTGTTGAACGCCAGCCGGTATTGAAGATAAGATGCATCGGTTGGGAGTAAAGCGGCGCATGGCCAAATAGATGAGCATCCTAGAGAGAGGAACTGCAATGCGATGCAGCCCCTAAAATAAAACGATTGGCGCATAGACTGCGTGTTGATGATGCGAGCGTCTTATGGATATTTATTATGGATATTTATAATGCGTGCGTTAAAGCACAAACGCCCCGCAATGTTTAAATTGCGGGGCGTTTGAAGGAATAAAAAGCCTGACGATGACCTACTTTCACA
>NZ_JBQEAU010000142.1:0-9341 GCF_052108595.1 Advenella sp. | reverse complement strand
CTCTCCAGTTGCTTTGGTTGCAGGAGAGCGGGATTGATCGTCTATGGGGGCGTGCGCTGACCGTATCCGCAGTGGCCGAACCCCACGCTGTAGCACATACCAAACACACCCCGGCGGCAGGCGCTGCATCGACAGCAGAACCTGCCCAGACGTATTCGGATCAGCGGCCTGCGGCGCCAGTCTCAGCGACCACAAGAGAGCCAGGCACGCCATTGGCAGCCGCACAAGAAACGGTGCCGGGTGCAGCATCGGCAGTCCAGAACGATGCTTCGCCTGCACGCCAGGCACTGGCAAAGCTGCGCGAACAAATGCAGCGGCAACGTCGGCCGGCAGGGCGTGCCGCCGCCGATACGCGTCGTGTGAAAGAAGACGGCGCCCGTGGGGCAATGAGCGAGTTTACCGGTGGTGCTGACAGCGCGTCCGGGACCGCTGTTCCTGAGCCCCAAGGTAGTCGTTCGGTGGATCCATTGGCGCCGGCAGATGCCCGGATCGAGTGGCCGGTATTGGCTGCGACTATCCGGCAGTGCACGCGTTGCGGTCTGTCGGAGCATGCCCGTCAGCCGGTACCTGGCACCGGCACCGCGACAGCGCGCTTGATGATTATTGACCAGGCGCCAGGCGCGCAGGATGAAATCAGCGGTGAACCCCTCAGTGGACAGGCGGGCCAGTTGCTGGACAATATGCTCGCCGCGATCGGCATCTCCCGTGAAGCGACGTTTATTACTGATGTGGTCAAGTGCCGGCCAATGGTGAGCCGGCCAGCCGAGCCGCATGAGATTGCGGCCTGCGCCGATTATCTGCAACAGCAAATCGCCATGGTGCAGCCATCATGTGTCCTGTTGTTCGGCAATGCTGCCCAGTCTGTGCTTGGCACTACTGAATCGGTAGGCGAACTGCGTCAAATGCATGACCTGCAGATCACCGTACAGGGCAGGGCGATTCCGGTCTTGGTCACCTTTCATCCGAATCATCTGATGGCCAATCAGGCCGCCAAACCGCTGGCGTGGGTCGATCTTAAACGCCTGCGACAGCTATTGCAGCAGACTGCAGCATAAGACGTCGGATATCCGGCAGATAGCGGTGGGGGTTGTGCCCGCCCCGCAGCCGGATTTGATGCCGCCGTCTGGCTGCATCGGCAGCCTGAACGCATGGCGCGCATGTCTGCGCAATATCTGACCGTGATCGGCCAAACTGGTATAAGGCGATATGGAATAAGCGGTGTGTATTCAAGCGCTTTGAGATAAAACCGGGCCAGTGCGGCAAACCAACCGTGGGTAGGGGATGCGACCCGGGATGCCAGCGCCACGGACCTACTGGCCCGCAAATGCCCGGATGCTAATGCCCGGTCTGGGCCCGACCATGGCCTTCTTCACCAATTTCTGCAAAGATCGCCGGATAGCGCCGCTGGTTGCGATAGCACCAGGCAATCACCAGCGCCATGAGCACGGCGACAATGACGCCAAAGATAATAATGATGGTATTGATGTGCAGGTTCATTTCCAGCATGAACCAGTACGCCGCCACCATGAACAGAATGTTCAATTGTTCGTTGAAATTCTGTACGGCAATGGAATGGCCGGCCGATAAAAGAACATGTCCGCGGTGCTGCAGCAGCGCGTTGAGCGGCACCACGAAAAAGCCGGAGAGCCCGCCTACCAGGATCAGGGTGAAGTACACCGCCCAGGTATCTTTGACAATGGTCATCAACATGACGGAAAAGCCCATGACAACGCCGATAGGCAGTACATGCAATGCGCGCGTCAGCGGGACCCGACCGGCCAGAACCGAACCGACAATGGTGCCGATGGCCGCTACACCCATCAGATTGGCCGATTGGGCGATGCTCAGTTGCAGGTGGTCACGCCCCCATTGCAGCACGATCAGCTGCAGAGTGGCGCCCGCGCCCCAAAACAGGGTGGTGACCGCCAGTGAAATTTGTCCGACCTTGTCCCGCCACAGGATGCGCACATAACTGGCAAACACGCTGAGCAGCTTCACTGGATTGGATTCTTGTTTCGGATACACGAAGTGCGTATTGGGGATCAGCAAATTACAGATAGCGGCCAGAATATAAATTCCGCCAATGACGACAATGGCCGCCTCGGCCGGCGTTTTTGCCAGGACCGACATCCAGGGCAGGGCCAGCAGGAAATCGGACAGGGGTGGCTCGATCAGCTTGCCTCCCAGAACGACCCCGAAAATAATCGAAAGTACAGTGAGCCCTTCGATCCAGCTGTTACCCTTGACCAGATCCCGCGGGGGCAGCAGCTCGGTGACGATGCCGTATTTGGCTGGCGAATAGGCAGCCGCGCCGATACCCACCAGGGCATAGGAAAAACAGACGATGTAGGCGTGCAGGCTCTTGTCGGACGGGGCCATCATGGCAAAGCCGAACATCAGCAGGCAGCCGGAAATTTTAATTGCATTGGTGACAAACATGACACGACCCTTTGGAAAAGAATCGGCGATGGCGCCAACGAACGCAGCCAGAATGACATAGGCGAACGCAAAAAACCATTTCATGGCGGGCGTCATCCAGTCGGGTCCGGAAAGTTCAGCGATAAGGGCGATGGCAGCGATAAAAAGCGCATTGTCGGCCAGGGACGAGAGCGCCTGTGCCAACATGACGAGAAAGAAACCTTTTTTCAAACTGAATATCCCGTTTTAACTTGTTATCGCGTATCCGAATCCGGTGCAAGCACCAGACGATAAAGTAACCATATGTCGTGGTCATGAAATGATGCTGGCAGAAAGACCAGACAGGTGCCGGTGTTTTCCGTTGTGCTCAATCGCAACATAATATCAGGTTCAGTGGCGCTTCGTTACTCATTGCCCCCAACCGATAGCGAATTAGATCCAAACCTGTGCGGGACGATGGCCTGACGTAAATATCTGCCGACCGGATTGATTTGCCAGGCCATGTAGCAGGCTGAAATATTTGTTGTCGGGGGCCGTAGCAGACCGGTGTTGGCTGAGCATGCGGGAGTGATCCATCGCGACGTTGCGCCAGAACGCGGCACGGCTTGCGCTGGCGTTCAGAAATCAGTGCTGCACCGGAATCCGGAGGGGGTGATTTGCGCCCTGCGCAAATATTGCTATTATGACTTTTGTTTACTATCAAATCGGATCGCCTGGGTTATCATACAGGGCTGGAGCCTGACTGTCGGGCCGGTTCTGTATCGGCACCGCCTCAGGGCATTTTTTTTACTTTGTATTGTTCCTTACGTGCGCCTTACCCAACTCAAACTAGCTGGATTCAAGTCTTTTGTTGATCCTACGGTCATCCCGGTGCCCAGCCAGATGGTGGGCGTGGTCGGTCCCAATGGCTGTGGCAAATCCAATATTATCGACGCCGTACGCTGGGTGATGGGTGAAACACGCGCCTCTGAACTGCGCGGCGAATCCATGCAGGACGTTATCTTCAACGGCTCGGGACACAGAAAGCCGGCTGCACGGGCGTCAGTTGAACTGGTCTTTGACAACAGCGACGGTCGTGCCGTTGGTCAGTGGAGCACATACGGAGAAATCGCCGTCAGGCGGGTTCTGACCCGCGATGGCACCAGCAGCTATTACGTCAACAACCAGCAGGTCCGCCGCAAGGATATCCACGATATTTTCCTGGGCACCGGTCTGGGCGCGCGTGGATACGCCATCATTGGCCAGGGCATGATCAATCGCCTGATCGAGGCCAAACCCGAAGAACTGCGTGTGTATCTGGAAGAGGCCGCCGGCGTGTCCAGGTATAAGGAGCGTCGCCGGGAAACCGAAAACCGTCTGGGCGATACCCGTGAGAACCTGACTCGTGTCGAAGACATCATGCGCGAGCTTGAGTCACAGCTCAGCCGCCTGGAAGCGCAGGCCGAAGTGGCACGCAAGTATCGTGACCTGCAGCACGATGGCGAAAAAAAGCAACACGTGCTTTGGCTGATCCGGGAAGAGAATGCCCGCGCCGATCAGGAGAAAAAAGCCCTGGAGATCGAAAAGGCGCAGACTGAACTGGAGGCCTCGCTCGCTGAATTGCGCGCTTCAGAAAGTGAGGTGGAAAAACGCCGGCAGGCGCATTATCAGGCCAGCGACGCCGTGCACGCAGCCCAGGCCGCCATGTACGAGGCCAATACCACAGTCAGCCGTCTAGAGACCGAAATCCGCCATGTGGTGGATGCACGTAACCGTCTGCAGGCGCGCAAGACGACGCTCAACACCCAAATGCAGGAGTGGCAGGATCAACTGACGCATTGCACGGAACAGATTGCCGAGCTTGAAGAAGAACTGGCCGCTGCTGCCGAGCGCGCGGCCATGGTCCAGGATGAACTGGAATCGCGTCAGGCCCAGATGCCTGATGTGGAAGAAAAAGTACGCAGTGCGTCGGCAACCCGCGAGACTATGCGATCCGAGCTGGCTCGCGTTGAACAGAAGCTAGCGCTCACGGCCCAGGCGCAGCGTGACGCCGACCGCCAGTTGCAGCAGTTGGAGCAACGCCGTGAACGCCTGGAGCGCGAGCTGGGCGAGATCCAGAGCCCTGATGCAGGACGTCTTGAGCAACTGACCGGTGATCGCAACGCGGCCGAAGCCCAGCTGGAAGAAGTGCAGGCAACCCTGCAGGACATGGAAGAGCGGTTGCCGCAGTTGGATGAGGCACGCCGCAATGCACAAAACAATTCGCAAAAGGAAACGCAGGATGTGGCCAGGCTTGAAGCCCGGCTGAACGCGCTTAGCGCCCTGCAGGAAGATGTGCAGAAGAAGGGGGCGCTCGAACCCTGGCTGCAAAAGCATGATCTGGCTGGTTTTGGCCGGCTTTGGCAACAAATACATATTGAACCGGGCTGGGAAGCGGCACTCGAATCCGTATTGCGTGAACGGCTGACCGCGCTGCCATTGCGCGACCTGGATATGGCGCGTGCCTTCACGGATGATCCGCCACCGTCGCGGCTTGCGTTTTACCAGAAACCGACAGCCGAGGCGTTGCCGGCTGCGCTGCCGGGCCATACGCCGCTGCTGTCGTTGTTGCGGTGCAGCGATCCTGATCTCAAAAGCTTGCTGGGACGTTGGCTGCAAGGCGTCTACACTGCTTCATCGCTGACTGAAGCGCTGGGACAGCGGCAATCGTTGCCGGTCGGTGTGCAATTGGTGGTGCGCGAAGGGCACATGACCGATGCACATGGCCTGTGTTTTTATGCGGCCGATTCCGAGCAGTCGGGCATGCTGGCCCGCCAGCAGGAGATTGACAATCTTAAGCGCGAAATCAAGGCGCGCCAGTTGATTGCCGATCAGGCCGTTACGCAGCTGGCCCGCAGCGAAGCGGCCTGGACTGCGCTGTCGCAATCGATGACACCGGCGCGCCAGCGCCTGTCAGAGCTGACCCGCCGGGTGCACGATCTGCAGATGGAGCATTCCAGGCTACACGGGCAGATGCAACAAAGCGAAGAGCGCAACGCACGCATTAACGAAGATCTGGCCGATATCCGCATACAGCAGGAAGAGTTGCTGGCCCAGAAGGAAGAGTCCGAAGCCAGTTTTGAAACATTGGACAATGAGCTGGCCACGTTGCAGGAAACCTATGCTGAGGCGGAAATGGCTGGCGAGACGCTGGCCGAAACGGCCGAAGCTGCGCGCCAGCAAATTCGCGAGCTGGAGCGTAATGTACAGGAAGCGGGCTTTACCCAGCGTGGTCTGACGTCGCGGATTGCCGACTTGACCCGTAACAGGGACCTGGCCGGCAATCAGATTAATCAGGCCCGCAACGAACTGGAAAACCTGGAAACCGAGCTGTTTGATTTCGATGAGTCCGCAACACAGGCGGGGCTGCAAGACGCGCTGGAAACCCGCGTGATCCGCGAGGAAGCATTGGCAGCCGCCCGTCTTGAACTGGACAATCTGGCTGCCACGCTGCGCGGTGCCGACGAAACGCGCATGCGTACCGAGCAGTCGCTGGAGCCGCGTCGCGCCCATATTATGCAGCTGCAGTTAGATGAACAGGCAGCCCGGCTGGCCGTGGAGCAGTTTTCCGAACAGCTGGACGAACACGAGGTCGATCGCACAGCGCTCAAAGCTGATTTGAACGATTTGCCCGAGGATTGGTCCAAAGTGACTTGGCTGCATGCCGAAGTGCAGAAAATATCCCGACAGATCGAAGCGCTGGGGTCGGTCAACCTGGCCGCGCTGGACGAACTCACCGAGTCGCGTGAGCGCAAGGGGTTTCTGGATGCGCAACACGCGGATCTGACCGAGGCCATCGATACGCTGGAAGACGCGATTCGTCGCATCGACCGGGAAACGCGCGATTTGTTGCAGGAAACGTTCAATCAGGTCAATACGCATTTTGGCGAGTTGTTTCCGAAGCTGTTCGGTGGCGGCGAGGCACGCCTGTCCATGACCGGCGAAGAAATTCTGGATGCTGGCGTGCAGGTGATGGCGCAGCCGCCGGGTAAACGCAACAGCACGATTCATCTGCTGTCAGGCGGTGAAAAGGCACTGACGGCCACTGCGCTGGTATTCGCGTTGTTCAAGCTGAATCCGGCGCCATTCTGTCTGCTGGACGAGGTGGATGCGCCGCTGGACGATGCCAACACCGAAAGGTATGCCAACCTGGTTGGCAGCATGAGCGAACAGACGCAGTTTTTATTTATTTCTCACAATAAAATAGCCATGCAGATGGCGAAGCAGTTAATCGGTGTTACGATGCAAGAACAAGGGGTTTCCCGAATTGTTGCTGTGGATATCGAGTCCGCCGTCCAGCTTGTTGGCGAAGCGTAAACAAAAGGGTCAATCACACAATGAGTAATTTGCAACTGGCTTTAATTGCGATCGGAATCGTGCTGATTCTGCTGGTGCTGCTGTTCAATTGGTGGCAGGACCAACGAGTGCGCAGGCAAATGCACGAACAGTTCAGCATGGGCGACGAACACGAGAATGACGTTCTGCTCAAGGATCGCAAACCGGTTACGCCAGTCCAAAAAGCGCCGGCCGACCGGCAGGATCCGGTCTTTGCCAGCGACCTTGATGAGGCTGCTTCCCCAGCGCCCGCCGCTGCGCCTATGGGCGCAGCAGTGCCCGCTCGTGATATGGACGGGCAGCACGACCAAGAAGCCGTTGATGAAATGACCGAAGGCGTTATTGAGTTGCATTTTGCTGCTCCCGTCGGTGGCGCCGACCTGCACCGTTATACCCGAAGCGCCCTGTACGCTGGTTCCAAGCCATTGCGCTTTTTTGCCGAGACCGACGACGGGCTGCATCGCGCTGATTTGCGTGCTGACGAGAATTACGTATCGTTGCAAATGGCCGTCCTGTTGGCTAACCGCGCCGGAGCACTGGGCGAAATAGAGTGGTCGCAGGCCTGGGCCAAGGCCGATGAAATTGCCCATGAATTTGATGCCAGCGTCGAAAGCCCCGATGTGCCCGGCTTGCTGCGCCGCGCCGTGAAACTGGATCAGGTATGCGCCAATCTGGACACGCAAGTGGGTCTGACTGTGCAACTGGCGCAGCCGCATCCTGTTCGCAGTGTGATCGACGTTGCCCGCGCCAAGGGCTTTACGGAATATCGCAATGGTCTGGCCTGGATGAACCATGACGGTCTGCCACGCTTTGTCTTGTTGCTGGCGGGTGAACATGCCGATGACCCTGCAAACGCTGGCGTCAATCGCGTGGACCTGCTGCTGGACGTTCCCTGCAGTCCGCCGGACGACACGCCCTTTGCCCGCATGATGGCCGTAGCCCGTGATCTGGCGCTGTCTCTTGACGGCCAGTTGATCGATGATTCTGGACGCCCGGTGATGGAAGGGTCCGAGCACGCTATTGACGAGCAGATTCGCGGTATATACCAAGAGCTGGAGCAGCAGGGCCTGCAAGCCGGCTCGCCACGCGCCTTGCGGGTCTTCTCCTAAAGGCATGTGTCATGGCGCAGGGCAAAGAACAACAGTTGCAGGCCGAACTGGAGCGCCTGCGTGCACAAATCAATGCACACAATCACGCGTATCACGTTCTGGATGCGCCAACGATCAGCGATACGGAATTTGACGGTCTGATGCAGCGGTTGCTGGCCATCGAGGCCGAGCACCCTGCATGGGTCAATGCAGATTCTCCGTCGCAGCGCGTGGGCAGCGCACCGTTGCCTTTTTTTGAAAGTGTCCGTCATGCCGTGCCCATGCTGTCGTTGGGCAATGCATTCAGCAGTGAAGAAGTGATGGCCTTCGACAAGCGGGTTTGTGACGCCTTGCGTGCTGCGGGCCTGCTCGGCCCGGCAGAAAAAGTGGAATATAACTGCGAAGTCAAAATGGACGGGCTGGCCATCAGCATCCGTTACGAGAACGGTCGCCTGGTGCGAGCCGCGACACGTGGCGATGGCTTGTCCGGCGAGGACGTGACTGCCAATATCCGCACCTTGCGCTCGGTCCCGCTGACGCTCTCGCCCGGCTTTCCAGCGGTGCTGGAAGTGCGCGGCGAAGTACTCATGAACAGCAGCGACTTTGAAAAACTCAATAAGCACCAGGCCGCAGCAGGGGACAAGACATTTGTCAATCCTCGCAATGCGGCGGCAGGCAGCTTGCGCCAGCTGGATCCGCGGCTCACAGCCAAGCGGCCGCTGCGATTTTTCGCCTATGGCTGGGGTCAGCTGGATGGGCTCACCGCCCCTTTGCCCGATACTCATTCCGGCATGCTTGACTGGTTGTCCTCCCTGGGTTTGTCCGTAGGCAAATATCGAAAGAGCGTGACTGGCCCCGACGCGCTGCTTGCTTTTTATGAAGAAATTGGCCAGTCGCGGACAAATTTACCCTTTGATATTGATGGGGTGGTGTACAAGGTCAACTCGCTGAAGGCACAGACGGAACTGGGCTTTGTTTCGCGCGCGCCCAGGTTTGCGCTGGCGCACAAGTTTGCTGCCGAGGAAGCGACGACCTTGCTGTTGGATATCGAGGTGCAGGTGGGCCGCACCGGAGCGCTCACGCCGGTGGCCAGGCTGCAACCTGTCTTTGTAGGCGGCGTGACGGTGACGAATGCTACGCTGCACAATGAAGACGAGATCCGACGCAAGGATGTGAGAATTGGCGATACCGTGGTCGTGCGCCGAGCCGGCGACGTAATCCCGGAAGTGCTGCGCCCTGTACTGGAAATGCGTCCGGCCGATGCTCGGCTGTTTGCCATGGTGACCCAGTGTCCAGTCTGCGGCTCTGCGGTGGAACGCCTACCCGACGAGGCGGCGACTCGCTGTACCGGTGGCCTTTTTTGTGCCGCCCAGCGCAAGCAAAGCCTGTTGCATGCAGCAGGACGTAAGGCCCTGGATATCGAAGGGCTGGGTGAAAAGCTGATCGACCAATTGGTTGACCACGACTGGGTTCGCTCGATTG
>NZ_JBQEAU010000141.1:0-9423 GCF_052108595.1 Advenella sp. | reverse complement strand
GCGAGCGTGCTTTGGGTGTGGTGGCGCACAGTGTCCAGTATGTGGTCGATTCTGAGTGGAAATAACCACAGTGCATTCCATCCATATTGACGGTCGCTAGCAGTGAAGCAGGAACAACACCAAAGCCTGTATAAAGATCTTCCTTATAATCCGGTCACCGATCTGGACCCGGTTATTCTGTTGGCAACACCGCCAACCATTCTGACTGCAACGGCTAGTCTGCCAGTGCAGGATGTCCGGGGCCTGATTGCTTATGCACAGAAAAATCCCGGCAAGCTCAATTATGGTTCATCGGGAAAGGGGACATCGAACCACTTGTTTGGTGAGTTGTTCGCTTCGATGGCCAACATCAAGCTGACCCATATTCCCTATAAGGGTAGTGGACCGGCCATCAATGATCTGGTAGCGGGAATGACGCAGTTAAATTTTGCGCCGTTTCCGTTGGTGCTCTCGCAAATCAGGGCCGGCACGCTCAAGGCACTGGCAGTAACCGGAGTAAGCCGTTCGCCAGCGCTTCCCAATGTGCCAACGATCGCCGAGTCGGGCTTGCCTGGCTACGAAGGCAACGGTTGGTTCGGGTTGATGGCGCCCAAGGGAACTCCCCGGCATATCATCAAGAAGCTGAATGTCGAAATCAACCGGATATTGAATGATCCTGAAGTGCGTAAAACACTATCGGCTGAAGGCGCTGTTCCAGTCGGCGGGACCGAGCGGCAAGCAGCAGCGTCCGTGACGCAGGGGATAAAAAAATGGCGGGCGCTGGCAGAACAGATCAATTAATACCGCCAGCGGTTCAGGCCAGCCATTTGAGTTTCTGCCATGCCCCGGTAGGTCAGGACTGGACGATGCGCGCGCGCAGCGCGTTGATGCGGTGTTCGATAGGCGGGTGGGTAGAAAATAGCGCGGCTACACCGGCTCCACCGCTGATGCCCGAGGATTCGAACTGCTTGGGCAATTCGCCGGGGGGCAGGCCGCCCAGTCTTGCCAGCGCATTGATCATGGGCGAGGCGGAGCCGAGCATTTGTGCAGAACCTGCATCGGCGCGATATTCGCGCTGACGCGAGAACCACGCCACGATAATGGATGCCAGGACCCCGAACACGATCTCACAGACCAGTACGGTAATGTAGTAACCCATCCCGACGCCGCGTTCATTTCGGAAAATCGTGCGGTCAATGAAATATCCGACCACGCGGGCCAGGAAAACGACAAAGGTATTGACCACGCCCTGGATCAGGGTCAGGGTGACCATGTCTCCATTGGCAATGTGCGCCACTTCGTGGCCAAGAACCGCAGTCACTTCTTCTTCGGTCATGCTGTCAAGCAGACCGGTAGATACTGCCACCAGCGAGTCGTTCTTGAAGGCACCCGTGGCGAACGCATTGGGTTCGCCTTCATAGATGGCCACCTCAGGATGGCCAATGCCGGCGCGATCGGCTAGCTGATGAACGGTATCGACCAGCCACAGTTCTCTCTGGTTGCCGGGCGCCGCCGGATCAATTATTTTCAGTCCCATGGTCCATTTGGCCATCGGTTTGCTCATCAGCAGGGAAATGAAGGCGCCAACGAAGCCGATCACGGCAGAAAATACCAATAGCTGACCCATATTGATGCCGTTTGCATCCATATAGCGGTTCACACCCAGCAGGTTCAGCGTAATGCCCAACACCACCATGACGGCGAGGTTGGTCATAAGAAAAAGAATAATGCGTTTCATGCAGCAGGTCCTTGTAGGAAGGGATCAATCCGGATGACATATTTCGAGTCCGAATAAGTCTGCCATCTGGAGCTTAAAAATAACTGAATTAGGCCAGATCAATTATATAAGGGCAATGTCGTCCTTTTACAGTCTTGTTCGCAGTAGAATGTTATTTTATTTTCAAGTAATTTCCGGATTTTACATGCAGGCACTGTGGATGTTAGTGGCTTCTCTCATGTTTGCCATCATGGGGGCATCAGTCAAACTGGCATCCGAACATGCCGCGTCGTTATCACTGGTGATCCTGTTTCGGGGGTTGCCTTCGGTCGTGCTGCTGGTAATTTGGGCCGTCTCCACCCGCAAATCCCTTAAACCCAAAAGTATACGCCTGCACCTGATGCGTAACGTGTTTGGCGTAGGCGCCATGTGGATGGCATTTTATGGGTACAGCGTGCTGCCCCTGGCCACCAGCACCAGTTTGAATTACACTTCGCCCCTGTTTATTGCGGGCTTTTTGCTGCTGTCGGGCAGGGCGACCAATGATGTAGTGCGCACGCTTGCCGTGGGCATTGGTTTTGCCGGCGTGCTCCTGATCTTGCGTCCCAGTATCACCGAAGATCAGTGGTTTGCCTGCGCGCTGGGTTTGCTGGCTGGGGCCTGTGGCGCCGTCGCCATGATGCAGGTACGCCAGCTGGGCTCCATTGGCGAGCCCATCTGGCTGACCGTTATGTATTTTTCCATTTTTGTTACCAGCACCAGTTTAATAGGCATCAAAGCCCATGGTATTGGTCAGCCTGATGTGGTGGCCTGGGTCGCCTTGCTGGTGGTGGGCCTGTCCGGCCTGTTCGGCCAGCTGGCGTTAACGCGTGCCTTTGGTTCGGGCTCGCCGCTGCTATCGGCGGCGCTGCAATATACAACCATCATCTTTTCCGCAGGCATCGGCATCCTGGTATGGAAGAATGCGCCGGACGTATTGGCGTGGCTGGGTATGGGAATGGTGATTTTGGCTGGTCTGCTCTCGGCATGGCGCACCTTGGCGCTGGCCGACAGGCAAAAGAAATCGCAGGTGGTCAAGACAACGTCCTGATGTGGCGGGGTGTAATGCGGGTGTATCGGCGGACGCTTATACATTGGATAAGCACCGACGATAATGACACCTACGATAACCGCGCCTAGGAAAACGGTGCCCACAAAAACGGCTGCCTGGTGCGCGCATATATACTGGCGACGATGCGTGCAGCCAGGCGGGACTACAGCAATCAGGCCATCAGCTTGTTATACCACTCGTGAAAATGTTGCATGCCGTCTTCCATGGGAGACTGATACGGGCCGGTTTCAGACGTGCCGCGTTTGTACAGCGCCTGGCGGCCGGCGTCCATGCGTTCGGCAATCTCATCGTCTTCGATCGCCGTTTCCATATAGGCGGCCTGCTGGGCCTGTATGAAGTCGCGCTCGAACATGGCAATTTCTTCCGGATAGTAAAACTCAACCAGATTGACCGTTTTTTGCGGGCTGACCGGATATAGCGTGGACAGAACCAGTACATGCGGGTAGAGCTCGATCATATGGGTTGGGAAATAGGTAACCCACATGGCGCCGAAGTCTGGCGTTTCACCCTGGCGGAACTTGAGCAACTCGTCGTGCCATTTCCTGTAAACCTCGGAGCCCGGATTGGCCAATGCCTGGTGCACGCCGACACGCTGCAGACTGAAGGTTTCGGCAAAGTCCCAGGTCAGGTCGTCACAGGTGACAAAGTTGCCCAGGCCGGGATGGAACGGGGCCACATGATAGTCTTCGAGATAGACCTCGATAAACGTTTTCCAGTTGTAATTGCATTCGTGCACGATCGCGCGGTCAAATACATAGTCGGAAAAATCGAATTCGGGGCGCGCAAACAGGGGCGCCATGTCGGCGGCCGGATTGCGCGGGCCTTCGAACAGCAGGCCGTTGCAGTTCTGTATTGGAAACTGCTGCAGGTTCTTGCATGGATTGCTGTCAAATTGCGGCGCGCCAAGCAAGGTGCCCTGCTTGTCATAGGTCCAGCGGTGCAGCGGGCAGACAATATTGCCGCCGGCGCTGCGCAGATTGCCATGGTTATTGGTCGCGCTGGTCACGTCGCCCGCCTGGCCCCCTAGCATGATGGCCTGTCTGTGGCGACAGACATTTGACATAAGGCTGATATTGTCGCCGTTGCGCACCAGCACGCGTCCGGCCTGTTCATGCGCCAGTGTGCGCCAGTCTCCGGATTCGGGCACCAGTTTTTCATGTCCGACGTACAGCGCCGAGGCATCGAAGATGCGGGCCTGCTCCTTTTTAAAGATATCGTCGTTAAAGTAGACGTCGACTGGCAATTGCGTCGTCGCCGGTGATACATGTGCCAGTTTGGCAATATCAGACATGAGATGCCCCCCGATGAAAACAAATGCCGCCTCACCAAGGGTCATGAGCCGGCATAAAGTGTCAAAAAAATTAAAAGGAGGGTAATTGTAAAGAAAATCAATACCTTAGTCAAGATTGCCGGGCCTGGGTAATGGTGCTCAAATCGGAGTCTGGGGCGGGGTGGATTGACTTTGCGGCAAAAGTGGCAAATCTGCAACCGAAGCCCCCGCTGATTTCGTACAATGAGCAAATTGCACAACTGAAAGCATTGGAGATTGGTTTTGACTGAGAATGCAAAAACCGACACTGTGGCATTGCCCGATCAGTTCGAAGCGGCGCTGGGCGAGCTCGAATCGATCGTGACGCAAATGGAAGACAACAGCATGTCGCTGGAGGCTTCCATTGCTGCCTACGAACGGGGTGTTGGGCTGGCGCGCGTGTGTCAGGACAAGCTGGATGCTGCTGAACAGCAGATTAGTGTGCTGCGCAATAATATGCTGGTTCCCCTGGGCGAGACAGGATCGTCCGAATCATGAACGCCATGGTTGTATCGTTTCAGGACTGGTTGCCGGCCTGCATTGAAAAGATTGAAGGGTCGCTGGACAAAGCTCTGCCGCCAGCCGACGAAACGCCGACAAAGCTGCACCAGGCCATGCGGTATGCTGCGCTTGGCTCAGGCAAGCGTCTGCGCGCGGCGCTGGTGTATGCGGCCGGGCAGGCAAGCGCGCAACAAAGCGCATTGCCTTCTGCGCTGGAGCACACGCTTTCGCGCGCCGCAGTTGCTGTTGAGCTGATCCATGCCTATTCGCTGATCCATGACGATCTTCCCTGTATGGATGATGATGTCCTGCGACGCGGCAAGCCTACCGTGCATGTCCAGTTTGACGAGGCAACCGCCATGCTGGCAGGCGACGCGCTGCAGCCGCTGGCCTTTGCGCAACTGGCGCAAATGTCGGTCGCGCCGGCGCTTGTGGTTCAGGCGGTCAATGTGCTGGCACAGGCTGCGGGCAGCCAGGGCATGGTGGGGGGGCAGGCCATCGATCTGGCCAGCGTCAACACGCGTCTTGATCCAGAGCAACTGCAATTTATGCACCGGCTCAAAACCGGGGCGTTAATCGAAGCCAGCGTACAGCTGGGGGCGATTGTGACTGCTGCCAATTCGGATATCCGTATGGCGCTGGAAAATTATGGTTCGGCCATCGGCCTGGCGTTCCAGGTTGTTGACGACATTCTCGATGTGACCGCCGATCAGCAGGCGCTGGGTAAAACGCCGGGCAAGGATGCGGCGGACAACAAACCCACGTATGTCTCGGTGATGGGGCTGGCGCAATCCAGAGACTTTGCGCAGCAGTTGCATGAAGCGGCCCTGGATGCCATCAAGCCGCTGGGTGAGCCAGCCTGCCGACTGCGGGAACTGGCAGACCTGATTATCCATCGAAAATCCTGACAGTCTTTTGAGGTCAATCCGCGATTCATTCTGCCCGGCTGTTGCGGATCTGCAGCGCCGGGCATCCAAGACGATTTCATGACAAAGTTACTAGATACACTTGATTTACCCGCCGACGTGCGAAAACTCAGCCAGCATCAACTGAAGATGGCGGCGACAGAGTTGCGTGCCTTCATCCTGGATTCCGTATCGCGCACGGGGGGCCATTTGTCATCCAATCTGGGCACCGTAGAGCTTACGCTGGCCATTCATCATGTTTTCAATACGCCGCATGATCGTGTTGTCTGGGATGTCGGTCATCAATCCTATCCGCACAAGATCCTGACCGGCAGGCGCGGGGATATGCCGGGATTGCGCCAGCATGGCGGCATCTCGGGCTTTCCGCGTCGCAGCGAGTCGGAGTATGATGCGTTTGGCACCGCCCATTCGTCAACGTCCATATCTGCGGTGCTGGGTATGGCAGTTGCGTCCAGGAACCTAAGTATCGACCGGCAACATATCGCGGTGATCGGCGACGGTTCCATGAGTGCCGGCATGGCCTTCGAGGCGCTGAACAATGCGGGCGTAACGCCAGACGTGAATGTGCTGGTGATCCTGAACGACAACGATATGTCCATTTCACCACCGGTTGGCGCACTCAATCGCTATCTGGCGCGACTGTTGTCCGGCGGGCTGTATCGCGACGCCAAGAATGTCGGACGTGCCGTGCTTGAACATATGCCCGCGCCCATGCTGGACATCGCCCGGCGCGTCAAAGGGCATGCCAAGGGCATGATCAGTCCGGCTACGTTGTTTGAGGAGCTGGGATTCAATTATGTGGGCCCCATCGATGGTCATGATATGGACTCACTGGTTCCAACCCTTCAGAACTTAAGGGAATTGGGTGGCCTGCAGTTTCTGCATGTTATAACCAAAAAAGGTCAGGGATATAAACTGGCTGAAGCCGATCCGGTGCTGTACCACGGACCCGGCAAGTTTGACCCCGAGCTGGGTATCCAGAAACCGGCCAAGCCGGGCAAGCAGACGTTTACCCAGGTTTTTGGCGCCTGGCTCTGCGGTATGGCGCAACAGGATTCGCGTCTAATCGGGATCACCCCCGCCATGCGCGAGGGCAGCGGGCTGGTCGAGTTTGAAAAACGGTTTCCGCAACGGTATTTTGATGTCGGCATTGCCGAGCAGCATTCGGTCACGTTCGCCGCGGGAATTGCCTGCGAAGGGCTCAAGCCGGTGCTGGCCATTTATTCGACGTTCCTGCAGCGCGGTTATGATCAGTTCATTCATGATGTGGCCCTGCAGAATCTGGATGTCACCTTTGCGCTGGACCGCGCAGGGTTGGTGGGCGCTGACGGTGCGACACATGCCGGTAATTACGATATTGCATTTTTGCGATGCGTCCCCAATATGGTTATTGCCACACCTTCCGATGAGAACGAAACCCGCTTGCTGCTGTCTACCTGTTATCAGCACGCTGGCCCGGCATCTGTCAGGTATCCGCGAGGCAGCGGATCCGGTGCACAAGTGACGAGCACTTTGGATGTGGTCGACCTGGGCAAGGCCGTGGTGCGGCGCAAGGGCGAAAAGCTGGCTATCCTGGCCTTTGGTACGTTGTTGCATGCTGCAGCGCCTGTCGCGGAAAAACTCAATGCAACGCTGGTGGATATGCGGTTTGTCAAACCACTGGATGACACGTTGCTGCTGGCGTTGATGCAGTCTCACCAGCAACTGGTCACCGTGGAAGAGGGCGCTATCATGGGTGGCGCAGGCAGTGCGGTGGCCGAGCTGATGCATGCCAACGGCCTGTGTTGCGATCTGCTGCAGTTGGGATTGCCGGATGTTTTCATTGATCATGGCGACCAGGCGGGCCTTTTGGCCAGTGTCGGACTGGATGCAGCAGGAATAGAGCAGGCGATCGCCCGGCGTTTCGGGTAGCGCTGGCTGATAAATAAATTATAGAGCGAATAAATGAATTCTCAAATTGAACCGTCGGTGCTGATGCCCGATGTGCAAAGTACGTTGGACGAGCGGCATATCACCATACAGCGTGTGGGTATCCGGCAGGTCAAGCAGCCTATGTTGCTGCAACTGGCCGACGGCTCGGTGCAGGCAACCATTGCCGAATGGACGTTTACGGTGATGCTGCCGGCGCACGAAAAGGGCACGCATATGTCCCGTTTCATGGCGCTGCTCAACACCTGGCGCAATCGGCCCATGACAGCCGAAACATTTCGTGCCATGGCGCTCGAGATGCTGCCGCTGCTGCATGCCGAAAAGGGTGATATTACGGCAACCTTTCCTTATTTCATCAATAAGACGGCGCCGGTATCCGGCGTGGAAAGCCTGATGGACTATCAGGTAACCTGGGTGGCCAAGGCGCAAGGGGAGCAGGCCGTGGTCGAGCAGACTGTGCTGGTGCCTGTCATGAGTCTGTGCCCCTGCTCCAAGGCGATTTCCGAATACGGGGCGCATAACCAGCGCTCCCATGTCACGGTCAGTCTGATCGCCGAGCAGCACTATGAACTGGACGATTTGATCCGGCGTATCGAGGCACAGGGCTCCTGCGAGCTGTGGGGGTTGCTCAAGCGGACCGATGAGAAATATGTGACCGAAAGGTCCTATGACAATCCGAAGTTCGTCGAAGACTTGGTGCGCGATGTCGCTGCGGTATTCCAGAAGCTGCCCGGCGTTGTCAGTTACAGGGTAGAAGCCGAGAATTTCGAGTCTATTCATAACCACAGTGCCTACGCAGTAGTAGAAGGCTAGCAGCGCAGCTTGCCCTGTCGGAGCGTCATTTGCGACATCCCGCCGCAGGTAGGCCGGGCGCAAACGCCGCTTTGAGAAAAAAACAGTGGTAAATCAGCATCTTGGCTCGTAAAAAAGATCACCGTCGGTGGTCTTTTTGATTTTTTCGTGTTATAGTCTACGGTTTCTTGCTCGCCCCGGTACGGGGTTGCGCGTATCTTGCGGTCGTTGATTTGGTTATTTAGCCATTAAAACAATGATAATGCCGCCAGTATGCTAATTGCGCAACCAGTAGTGCCGGCGGGCTGCCCCCTGCGATTTGGTGTTCTGTCTTGCACTGGTTGTCATGTACAGCTGGCTGTCAATTCAAATGCCTTATTGCGGACATTCCACAAGGAGTTATCTATGCGTCACTACGAAGTAGTGTTTATTGTTCACCCGGATCAGAGCGAGCAGGTGCCCGCGATGATCGAACGTTACCAGGCAACGGTAACAGGCGACGGTGGTACCGTACACCGTCTTGAAGACTGGGGCCGCCGCCAATTGGCTTACCCTATCCAGAAACTGGTCAAAGCTCACTATGTCTGCATGAATATCGAATGCTCACAAGCTGCATTGGATGAGCTTGAGCATGCGTTCCGCTACAACGACGCCGTACTGCGTCACCTGGTTATCAAGGCCAGCAAGTCCCATACCGGTGCGTCGGTGATGATGAAATCTGTAGAGCGTGAAGAAGCCCGCAAGGCGACCACCGAGCAGACATCAGAACAGGAAAACGCGGGTTAATGGCGCATCGCGCCAGGCATCAATATGAACCAGCTTAGCCTGCAGGCCCGCATACTTGAAATGGGCGCCCTCAGGCATACACCGGCAGGAATGCCGGTGCTGGATCTGATCCTGACGCATGAGTCCGAAGTGATTGAAGCCGGTCTGCCGCGGCTCGTCCAGATGACGATTCCGGCCAAGGCCATCGGCCAATGGGGGCAGAAGCTGGCCTCATTGCCACTGGGAGCCGAAATGCGCGTACGCGGATTTTTGGCGCCTACAAGGAAAAATTCAAGCAGGCTGGTGTTGCATATCCAGCAGGTTCAATTTCCCGGCGAAGCAAACACAACGGACCCATCGCCATCACCAGGCATCCTGGCATAACGGAATGAGC
>NZ_JBQEAU010000140.1:0-9869 GCF_052108595.1 Advenella sp. | reverse complement strand
ATCTGGAAGGCATCTTTTAGCCATTGCCAGCCGGATGAGGCGGGAAGTTTTGCAGCAATCATGGTGGTCACGGTAGTGGCGGAGGCGGTTGTTGAACACGGAGCGTCAGGATACGCTCAAAATGCGTCGGATCGTGCGGCTTGAGTGTCTGGGCAGGGCGCGGACGGAAATAATCATTCAGGCGAGATGTCCAAAAACGCAGGGCAGCGGCGCGCAGGGCAACCGGCCACATTGCCTTTTCGGTTTCCGTGAACGGGCGTTCTTGCGAGTAGGCATCAAGCCAGGCCTGAACCAGCCAGGGGGTCAGTGCGCCGGTGCTGCGTTCAATGCACCAGTCGTTTACCGCGATCGCGACATCGAACAGCCAGGCATCGTGTCCGGCAAAATAAAAATCGATGATGCCGCCCATTCGCGGATCATCATATGTGCCATCGAACAGTACGTTATCGCGGAACAGATCACAATGGCAGGCACCGGCCGGCATACGCTTCCAATCGTTTCCCGACTGGACCTGGCGCTGCTCATCCAGGCACGAGACAAACAGCGCGTTTTGGGATTCAGTCAGAAACGGCCGGATGGCCGGATAGGTTTCTTCCCACCAGGGCAGGCCACGCAGATTGGGCTGGTACAGGGTGAAATCTTTGGCGGCCAGATGCGCCTGTGCCTGCGTACGGGCGGCGATAATACAGTGCTGTACGCCAGGGTCGGATTCGTACCCGCCGGGCAGGCGATCAACGATCGCTGCCGGTTTACCCTTCAGGGTGCCGATGCGCTTTCCATCGCGCTGGGTCTGGGGCATGGGCACCTTAACGTTTTTGCTGGCGAGCGTATGCATCAGTTCGATGTAGAAATTCAACTGCTCATGATTGAGCACCTCGAACACCGTCAGTACATATTCTCCCTGGGTCGTGTTCAGAAAGAAGTTGGTGTTTTCAATACCAGCGGTAATGCCGCGAAGGGAGACGAATTCTCCAAGCGCATAGTAACCCAGAAATTCAGTGGCTTCCTGGTTGGTGATGGGGGTAAAGACGGCCATGAGAAAATACGCTACACAAAATCATTGAATGCCGATCATTTTAGTGCAGGTTGAGCACGATAAGCGCGTGGGGCGGTCCGTGTGCAAAAGAATCCACAATCGAGTTTTGCTACAATGGAGCACTTTTTGCAGTTTGCCGGGATCTCTCTCGCGCCGCCCGTTATTTCTCCGAGACTAATAAATGGCCATGTTTTCTCCTTTTGAGGCACGCAACAAACTGACTCAGTTTGCCTGGCTTACAAACCGTCCGGCGTTCTTTGTCTGGGCCATTGTGGTGGGCGTGGCTGCCGCCGGCATGACCATCCTGTTTCACATGGCCATACACTGGGGGCAATTGCTGACTGGTTCGGTGCCGGGCGAGATCGAGACCGTGGTCAGTCGCTGGAACAATACCGAGCGTATCCTGTTTCCTGTCGGGGGCGGACTGATTGCGGGCACTTTACTGTGGCTGTCGTCAAAAGTGCGCAAGGATATGAACGCAGACTACATGGAGGCGGTGGCCCTGTCAGATGGGCGGCTTTCCCTGCGGCAGGGTGCGCTGCGAGTGTTATCGTCATTGTCTACCGTGGTCAGCGGCGGCTCCATCGGCCGCGAAGGGGCCATGGTGCACCTGGGCGCCATGGTCGCATCGGCCATCGGCCGCTTTCTGGCCTTCAATGCCAATGATATCCGACTGCTGGTCGCTTGCGGGGCCGCGGCAGGCGTGTCGGCCGCCTACAATGCGCCGCTTGCCGCGGCGTTATTTGTAGCAGAAATCGTATTGGGAACCCTGTCGATCACGACGCTGGGCCCGCTCATTATCTCGGCAGGGGTTGCCAATATTACCATGCAACTGACCGGATATTATCGCGTCACTTATGATGTGAAACCCATGTCGCTGTCGATCGATGCGAGCCTGCTGCTGCTGTGTGCACTGGCGATTGTTGCGGGATTGCTGGCGCCGCTTTTCCTGCGTTTTCTGGACGCTGTCCGCCAGCTGTTTCGTAAAACCAGATTGCCGCTGCCATTCAGTCTGGCGCTGGGCGGAGCGCTGCTGGGCGGCATTCTGATCCTGCAGCCTGCTGCGTCGGGCAACGGCTACGGGCCGATTGAAGATATGCTGACGCTGTCCTGGACCATGCCGGCGGTATTGCTGATGCTGGCCTACAAGGTGCTGGCCACGGGCGCGACAGTGGGCTCGGGCGCGACCGGCGGCGTATTTACTCCGATGCTGATGGTGGGAGCCAGCGTGGGTATGCTGTTTTACCAGGTCATTTCATTCGTGATGCCTGAGCAGGCGGCCCAGCCGGCACTATATATATTGATTGGCATGGGCGCATTTCTGGCAGCCGGCACGCACGCGCCCCTGATGGCGATCCTGATGATATTTGAAATGACTCATCGGATTGATCTGGTGCTGCCGCTCATGTTCGCCTGCGTCATTGCAAATGTGGTCAGCAGTCTATTTGGCACCCCAGCCATGTATGGCGTGACTCTGTCGCGGGAGCAGGCAGCACGGCTCAGGCGGCAGATAAGCAGCATGACGCTCAAAGGGCTGGTGACCGACGCACAAACGGTGCTGCGCCAGGATCAGACGCTGGAGCAGGCAGTGGCCATGTTTCAGGATCATCCCGTGCGGCATATTTATGTGGTGGATGAGAATGATCACTACCTGGGCTTGCTGTCCAATCAGGAGGTGACGCGCTGGCTGCTGTCGCAGTCGCCCATGACCACGCCCCTATCAGAACTCATGGTGCAGCCTCATTTCATTCCGGTTCTGCATCCCGATATGACGCTGGGCGAGGGGCTGGAACTGTTTCTGACTTTTACGGGCGAACGTTTGCCGATGCTGTTGTCAAAAGATGAACCGATACTACTGGGGGTTGTGCGCAAATCCGCAATTCTCGAGCAACTGGAGGAGCAACGCGCACTTGGTGAGCGGCATCAGCCACCTCACATCGATTTTCGCATTTCCGGCGACAAATGATAATGACACATTCAGAGAAGACAGAGCGGGTCGCAGCAGCGGACCTGGATACCCGCAGCGGCAGCACCGATGCCCGTGCCGTTGCCGGGGGGGACCCGGCAGGCAGCACTGTGCTTGACTATACGGATGGAGGGGGTCTGCGTCCCTGGCGGCTCAGTGTGGCGCCGATGATTGACGTCACAGACAGGCATTGCCGCTATTTTCACCGTCTGCTGGCGCCCAATGCGTTGCTATATACCGAGATGATCACCACCGGCGCCCTGGTGTTCGGCGATGTACCAAGACATTTGCATTTCAGCGCTCAGGAACATCCGGTTGCTTTGCAACTGGGCGGCAGCGAGCCGGCGGCGCTGGCCCATTGCGCCCGGCTCGGGCAAAGTTGGGGGTATGATGAAATCAACCTCAACTGCGGCTGCCCTTCAGAGCGGGTGCAAAAGGGAGCGTTCGGCGCCTGCCTGATGGCCGAGCCGGCCCTGGTGGCCGATTGCGTCAAGGCGATGCAGGACGTGGTCAGCCTGCCCGTCACAGTCAAGCATCGGCTCGGACTGGACTACGATCAATCCTATGATTTCGTGCGTGATTTTGTCGGGCAACTGTATGAGGTCGGGTGCCGGGTATTTATCGCGCATGCGCGCAATGCGGTGCTCAAGGGGCTGTCTCCTAAAGACAATCGCCAGATTCCGCCACTGCGCTACGACGTTGTGACCTGGCTCAAGCGGGATTTTCCGGATGCGCTGTTTGTGCTCAACGGCGGCCTGAACACGCCTGACCTGATCAGTTCGGCGGTCGACGCATTCGACGGTGCGATGGTCGGGCGAGCAGCCTGGCACGAACCCTATTTGCTGCGTGACATCAGTCGACAGTTGTGGCCTGACACGCTGGTTGCCGATGACGCCACGATTGTGCAGCAAATGGCCAGCTATGCCCAATCTGAGGTGGCGCAGGGTGTTCCGCTGCGCGTCATTGTCAAGCCCATGCTTGGCCTGTTCAACGGACGCAAAGGCGCGCGCCAATGGCGACGCCATCTGTCCAACCCGGTGCAACTGGCAACACAGAACCCGGACGTCTTGCATCAGGCCTTTGCTTTTATTGACTAGCGGCACAGCAATCGCCCAATGGCCGGGCAAGAAGGGGGGCATGAAGAGGGAGTATGCCGTGCCTGAAAAATATGCACATCAATTGCGTATAATCAACATCGTTACATTTTTTTATAACAGATAAAATAGCTATATTAATCAATGCATTGTGTTGTTTTTCAAGGATTTGCACGAAGCCGAAATTACTTGAAATATCCTGATCAATACTATATATTGTGTTAAACCTAAAATAAAACACTATATATAGATTATAGTCGGTCCGGCTCCAAGCCGTTCCATCAACCATCATGGATATGCATACGCAATGAACAGCACACTCTTGGTCACCAAACGTGACGGCAGAAAAGAACCTATCGATCTGGACAAAATTCACCGCGTCATTGCGTGGGCGGCAGAAGGTCTGGATCATGTTTCGGTGTCTCAAGTTGAGCTCAAGTCTCATATTCAGTTCTACGACGGTATCAAGACTGAAGACATCCATGAAACCATCATCAAGGCAGCGGCGGACCTGATTTCACAGGCGACGCCCGATTACCAGTACCTGGCGGCGCGCCTTGCCATCTTTCATTTGCGCAAGAAAGCCTTCCAGCAGTTCGATCCGCCATCGCTCTACGATCACGTCAGCCGGCTCACCGAAATGGGCAAATACGACGAACATATTCTGCAGGACTACACACGGGAAGAGTTCGACGAGCTGAACAGCTATATCGATCACAGCCGTGATATGCGCTTTTCCTATGGTGCGGTCAAGCAGCTTGAAGGCAAGTACCTGGTGCAAAATCGTGTCAATCACGAAATCTATGAAAGCCCCCAGTTTCTGTATATTCTGGTGGCCGCATGCCTGTTCTCGAAGTATCCGAAAGACACGCGCCTGTCGTACATCAAGGGGTTCTATGATGCGACGTCGCTTTTCAAAATTTCCTTGCCCACGCCCATCATGTCGGGTGTGCGCACACCTACGCGTCAGTTCAGCTCATGCGTGCTGATCGAGTGTGGCGATAGCCTGGATTCCATTAATGCCACGACCAGCGCTATCGTGCGCTACGTATCGCAACGCGCCGGCATCGGCATCAACGCCGGTCGCATTCGTGCCGTTGGCAGTGCCATCCGCGGTGGCGAGGCGCAGCATACTGGGTGTATCCCTTTTTACAAGCACTTTCAGACAGCCGTCAAATGCTGCTCGCAGGGTGGCGTGCGCGGTGGTGCGGCCACATTGTTCTATCCCATGTGGCATCTGGAAATTGAATCGCTGCTGGTGCTCAAGAACAATCGGGGCGTCGAGGAAAATCGCGTCCGTCATATGGACTATGGCGTGCAGATCAACCGGCTGCTGTATCAACGCCTGATCAGAAACGGCGATATCACGCTGTTTTCTCCATCGGATGTACCGGGCCTGTACGATGCGTTTTTTGAAGATCAGAACCGCTTTGAGCAACTGTATGCCAAATACGAGCAAGACACGACCATTCGCAAGCGTACGGTCAAGGCAACAGAGCTGTTTTCATTGATGATGCAGGAACGCGCCGGCACCGGCCGCATATACATTCAGAACGTGGATCACTGCAATACCCACAGCCCGTTTGATCCGGCCGTGGCGCCCGTGCGCCAGAGTAATCTGTGTCTGGAAATCGCGCTGCCGACCAAGCCGCTGGAAGATATCAATGACGAGAACGGTGAAATTGCATTGTGCACGCTGTCTGCGTTCAATCTGGGCGCCATTGAATCGCTGGATGAGCTCGAAGGCCTGGCCGATCTGGCCGTGCGCGCGCTCGATGCCTTGCTTGATTATCAGGACTATCCGATAAAGGCCGCGTATATTGGCTCCATGAAGCGGCGTACACTGGGTATCGGCGTTATTAATTACGCCTATTACCTGGCCAAGAACGATGCCAAATATTCCGATGGCAGCGGTAATGCCCTGACGCACCGCACCTTCGAGGCGATCCAGTATTACCTGCTCAAGGCCTCGGTCGGGCTGTCCAAAGAGTTCGGCCCGTGCACGGCCTTTGATGAAACGACCTATTCCAAGGGTATTTTGCCAATCGATACCTATAAGAAGGATCTTGACGGCATTTGCAACGAGCCGCTGCATCTGGATTGGGAATCGCTACGCAAGGACATTACCACCCATGGTCTGCGTAATTCGACCTTGACGGCACTGATGCCTTCGGAAACCTCTTCGCAGATATCCAACGCCACCAACGGTATTGAACCGCCGCGCGGCCTTGTGACCGTGAAGGCTTCCAAAGACGGGATTCTGAAACAGGTGGTGCCCGAGTACGAACGCCTTAAGGACAAGTACGAATTGCTGTGGAGCATGCCAAACAATGATGGCTATCTGCAAATTGTAGGCATCATGCAGAAATTTGTGGATCAGTCTATTTCGGCCAATACGAATTACGATCCAGCCCGTTTTGACGGTGGTCGTGTGCCCATGAACCAGATGATCAAGGATCTGCTCACGGCGTACAAGTTCGGTGTCAAAACACTGTATTACCAGAACACCCGTGACGGTGCGGAAGACAAACAAGAAGATCAGGCACAGGATGACTGCGAAAGCGGCGCGTGCAAGATCTGATCAGGCAGTAATCGAGTAAGAGAAAATAATGGCATACAGTACCTTTTGTCAGACTCCGAACGACCAGATGAAAGAACCCATGTTCTTTGGTCAGTCGGTCAATGTCGCACGTTATGATCAGCAGAAATACGAAATTTTTGAAAAACTTATTGAAAAGCAACTGTCTTTTTTCTGGCGTCCCGAAGAGGTGGATGTGTCTCAGGACAGAATCGACTATCAGACGCTGCCGGAACACGAAAAGCATATTTTTATCAGCAATCTGAAATATCAGACACTGCTCGATTCGATCCAGGGCCGCAGCCCGAATGTGGCGCTGCTGCCGCTGGTGTCCATCCCTGAACTGGAAACCTGGATCGAGACCTGGTCGTTTTCCGAGACGATCCATTCGCGCTCGTACACGCATATCATCCGCAATATCGTGAACAATCCATCAGTGGTGTTTGACGATATCGTCGCTAATGAATATATTCTGAAACGTGCGCGCGATATCGCCTTCTATTACGATGACGTAATCTCGTATACACAGTTGTATAACCAGTTTGGCGAAGGCACGCACATGCTCGCCGGCAAGGAAGTGCTCGTATCCCTGCGCGAACTCAAGAAAAAGCTGTATTTGTGCCTGATGGTCGTCAATGTGCTTGAGGCTATTCGCTTTTATGTCAGTTTCGCGTGCTCCTTTGCCTTTGCAGAGCGTGAGCTGATGGAAGGCAACGCCAAGATTATCAAATTGATTGCCCGTGACGAAGCCCTGCACCTGACGGGCACGCAGCATATGCTCAATATTTTGCGCAGCGGCGAAGATGATGCTGAAATGGCTGAGATCGCCAATGAAACCCGCGAACAGTGCTTTGATGTGTTCAAGCAGGCAGCTCTACAGGAAAAAGAATGGGCCGAATACCTGTTCAAAGGAGGGTCCATGATCGGGCTGAACAAGGACATCCTGTGCCAGTACGTCGAATATATTACCAACCTGCGCATGCAGGCAGTTGGACTGCCGGCTGCATTTCCGGGAGTACGACAGAATCCAATCCCATGGATCAACGCCTGGCTGTCTTCAGATAATGTCCAGGTTGCGCCGCAGGAAGTGGAAATCAGCTCTTACCTGATCGGGCAAATTGATTCACAAATGAATACCGACGATCTGCAGCATTTCGAACTATGACATCTGTCGTAACGACCGATAGCAGGTTCGAATTGCTGGAGGGAGAAACGCTGCTCGAAGGGCTGGAACGCACAAATCACGAAGTGGAGTTCCAATGCCGCGCCGGCTATTGCGGCTCATGCAGGACGCATCTGCTGGCGGGCAGAGTACGTTATCTGACCGAACCGCTGGCCTATATCGCGAAAGACGAAATACTGCCTTGCTGCTGTGTGCCCCAGGGGCCATTGCAGATTGAGGCCAGGCTGTTGCATATGCCTGAACAGCCTTCGCTCGGTGAGGAATTCAATATTCAGAGGTCGCTGGATTTCGGGGTTGGCGAACAGAAGTAGGCGCGCCCTTATGCCGTTTGTCTTTGTCATTCGGGCGCAGGGCGTACTTCAGTGCGAATACCGTGGCAATGGACCACAGCAGCAGCCAGATAACATGCATGGTCATCACGAAAATATCACGCCCGGCCAGTGGCGCCGCTTGTGACATGAAGTCGTTCAGGACCGATAGCGACAATCCGATCATCATCCCTGCAAAAAGCAGGACGGTTAATACAAAAGACCATTTCGGATCTGGTTTCATCGATTTCCCCTGTTATCTGGCTCTGCCTGCCTGCCGGCACGAGCCATCATGAGCGGGCAGGGTCACCCACCGGCAGTATTAACGCTAGTCTAGGCGATCATCGTTCTGATGTGAAATACCGAATACTTATGTCTATATTGCTGCGGTTCAGATCGCAATTTGACTATTATTATCCGAACTGCTTGTGGCATTTGCGAAACCCTCATATACAATATCTATTCCAAAGGAGCTCTGGCATGACCCGCGTGGCATGCGCGAACATAGGAGTGGTAAAAATATGAAATGTTATTGCATTACCGGTTTCAAATCCCCCTTGCAAATGCTGGAAAAAGACGACTTTACCCCGCAAGGGACCCAGGTTGTACTGGACGTCAAGGCGGCCGGCGTCTGTCATAGTGACTTGCACTTGTGGGAGGGGGGTTACGATCTGGGCCAGGGAAAGCGCCTGGAACTGAAGGATCGCGGCGTCAGTCTGCCGCTGACGCCGGGGCACGAGACCGTTGGAACAGTGCGGGCAGTGGGGCCGGACGCGGGGCAACTGGATACCGGGAAAAATTACCTGATCTATCCCTGGATTGGCTGCGGCAGCTGCGTTGTTTGCCAGCGCGGCGATGAGAACCTGTGCGCGGCACCGGCCTGCCTGGGTATTCATCGTGATGGCGGCCACGCTACGCAGATCGTCGTGCCGCATCCCAGGTATCTGGTGGATATTGGTGATATGGACCCGGTACAGGCAGCGCCTTACGCCTGCTCTGGCCTGACCACCTATTCTGCGCTGCGCAAATTTGATCCGGCAGTTCTGCAAAATGAGCCCGTGATCATCTTTGGGGCCGGCGGCCTGGGCCTGATGTGTCTGCAATGGCTGCACGCCATGGGCGGCAAGGGGGCGGTCGTTGTCGATCTGGACCCGGCCAAACGAGAAGCAGCACTGCAGGCTGGGGCATTGGCCGCTGTCGATGGCAACAGCCCCACGCTGATCCAGGATATTCAGGCAGCGGCGGGTACGCGTACCATCTGGTCGGTGATCGACTATGTCGGGGCCCCGTCCACGGCAACGCAGGCGTTCAACCTGCTGGCCAAGGGTGGCAAGCTGGTCATTATCGGTTTGTTCGGCGGACAGAGTGAGTGGCCGCTGGCTTTGTTTCCCTTGAAGGCGGCGACGGTACAGGGGGCCTATGTGGGTAATCTGGCCGAGTTGCAGGAACTGATGGCGCTGGTCAGACAGGGCGGGATCCGTCCTATTCCCGTCACCCGGCATCCCTTGGCGCAGGCAGACCAGACCCTGATGGCGCTGCACGCAGGCAAAGTGATCGGTCGGGCGGTCCTGACGCCGTAAAAGGAATGATAATGACTGTTCCCAATAGTGTATCGCAGGTTCCTGTTGATAATGACGGGGTCCAAGCGGACGCTGCCCCGGCTGAGTCAACATCGGCCGATGTATCGGGACGTGCTTTTGTTTT
>NZ_JBQEAU010000139.1:0-9888 GCF_052108595.1 Advenella sp. | reverse complement strand
AAATCCAGAGGACTGAAAGTCAATGCCGGCAGCGATCGCCAGGCCGATCTGGGGCCCCTGGTCTCGCCCCGGGCAAAGCAGCGCGTTGCGCAGCTGATCCAGAGCGGTGTGGATGAAAAGGCCAGCCTGCTGCTGGATGGCCGCGATGTCGTTGTCGCGGACTATAAAGACGGCAATTTCATTGGCCCGACCATTTTTTCCGATGTCAAAGAGAACATGGCGATTTATCGCGAAGAAGTTTTCGGCCCGGTCCTTTGCATTGTATGCGTCGATACATTGGAAGAGGCCGTGGAGTTTGTCAATCGCAATCCGAATGGCAATGGCGTTGCCGTTTTCACGCAAAGCGGCGGCAATGCGCGCTATTTCCAGAACAATATCGATGTGGGGCAGATCGGCATCAATATTCCGATCCCTGTTCCCGTCGCATGGTTCAGCTTCACCGGTTCGCGCGGCTCCAAACTGGGCGACCTGGGGCCTAACGGCAAGCAGGCGGTGATGTTCTGGACCCAGACCAAGTCGATTACGGCGCGCTGGGCTTCGCATGATACGGGTGTCAATACCACGATCGCGCAAAAATAGCGTTTTATCAGCACAATTGCACTTGTGCCGACCCGGCCGCGCTCCTGGCGCTGCCGGGTTTTTTATCGACTGCCCCAGCTGATGCGACAGCAAGCAGCCCGACGAACGGGAAGGCAAGCGTATTGCGAAATGGCCAACACTTTCGCGCCTTTACTTAGCGCACTTCGCACCGGCATTGTATATTCGTATCAGTCCGACACATTTTATCATTTGCGGCAATTCATATTCATGCCACAATATGGTCATAAACTGTTCATCTGAACCATTGAGAGAAAGCCATTTATGAATAAAAATATTGACTTGATCTACTTCAATGCGGGCGGTGGTCATCGGGCGTCGGCCCGGGCCCTTGAGGCGGTACTCAAAAACAGCCATCCTCACTGGAACGTCAGGCTCGTCAACCTGTTTGAGGTACTCGATTCACGACAGGTATATAAACGGGTTACTGGCGTTGCTCCCGAAGAGTTTTATAATCGGCAGCTGGCCAAAGGCTGGACCATGGCGATGACGCCGGAACTGCGCATCCTGCAGGCATTTATCCGGCTGACCCACCAGGTGATGCTCAAACGGCTGCAGGAACACTGGATTGAAACCGAGCCAGACATGGTGGTCTCGCTGGTTCCCAATTTCAACCGGGCCATGTACGAAAGCCTGGTTTCGTCCTTGCCAGGCGTGCCTTATGTCACCATTCTGACCGATCTGGCCGACAATGCGCCCCATTTCTGGATTGAAAATAACCAGCAACAGCATTTCATCTGTGGTACCGACAAGGCGGTGGAACAGGCGCGTGCCGCAGGTCATCCCAACTCCCATATCCATGCAAGCTCGGGTATGCTGCTGCATCCTGATTTCTACAAGAAACCCGAGATGGATCGCCGCGAACAGTTGATCGCAGCCGGCTTTGATCCGGACAAACCGGTGGGCCTGGCCATGTTCGGCGGTCACGGTTCAAAAATCATGATCAAGATCGCCAAGCAGCTCTCGGATGTGCAAATGATATACATTTGCGGTCACAACGCAGCGTTGGCCAAAAAAATCAGCAAAATGCAGACGCACGCACACAAGCTGGTGGAAGGGTTCACGACGCAAATGCCCGTCTTCATGGAAATGGCCGATTTCTTTATCGGCAAGCCCGGCCCCGGCAGCATCAGCGAAGCCATCCGCAAGGATATGCCGGTCATTATTGTCTGCAACAAATGGACCATGATTCAGGAGCGCTATAACGGCGAATGGGTCACCAAGAACGGATTGGGCATTGTGCTGCCTAGCTTCGCGAAAACCAACGCCGCGGTGCATCACTTACTGGAAAATCTCGATAGCTATCGGGAACGAGTTAAAGCGCAGGATAATCAGGCCGTATTCGAAGTACCCCACATTCTCGCGCGCATCCTGGCACAAACCGAGATCGCAGAACAGGCGCCCCTGCCCTCTGCCAGCAACATCAACTGAACCCCGACTAGGCCCCTCTCTTTTTTCAGCCACATTATGGGCCACGGATTAAGGGCCGCCGATAGGAATATCCACATTGAACTGCAATGAGCCGTTGTCGCTGCGCACGGCGCGTTGCGCCTTCAGCTTGAGCAGAACCGACTCCAGCTTGTAGCTTTGTTCCACACCAAAGCGCTGTTCGGAAGCACCGTTAAACACCCGGCTATTTTCAAACGTGCCTGACACCTGCGACTGCGTATCCAACGGATAGGTCAGCTTCAGCTGGTTGCGAATGGCGCGATCCGACAACGGATCCTGCGACAGCCTGGACAAATCCATATAGTGGGCGCTGGTCAGCTCGTTGGAGAACTGCAAGGTGGCCAGATCGAACACCTTGGCCCGATAGGCAAACATCGAGCGCCAGTTTGAATTGTCCTCATACTTGCCCGCGTTCACGGTTAGTCGCAAATCGCCCATGTCATCCAGGGCGTAGCTGGCGCCAAGGCCCACGTTCTTGAGCGAGCGGGCCAATTGCACTTGCGTGTCTACCGAAGCCGAGTCGCTCACTCCGTAGCGCACCGCGGTATTGGCAGCGCCACTGCCGAAATGAAAGCTGGCATCCTCACCCGAAGCAGCTGAGTAATCCATGGCCCCCGCCGCCGTGGAATAGGCCAGCTGGTGACTATTGATAAACCAGTTGTCCTGCGTGCCATCCGGCTGCCGGCTCAACTGCATGCCGCCGATTCGAAAAGCACTTTGGCCGATCGAGCTCACGACCTGATTGGACCCCAGTGAGATTCGGTTTCTGTCCTCGGTCGTCAGATTCCAGGTACGCGTGTCGGTGGAAAAATTTTGCACGGGCTTGAGCGTGATTCTGGAGGACGGCCTGCGCAACGCGGCGGCATCCTGGTCCGTCATGAACGGGCCAATACCCGATTCGTACTGATAATTTTCCCAGTTGTCCACGCCACGCAAAGCGTCGGCAGTGACCAGTTGTTCAAGCGGCACCGCCTCTCCTGGTGCAGGTGTAGCGATCGGCTCATCCACCGGTAGCAGAATAATTTTGTTTTTTTCCGGATCGAATGGCCAGGCGGGCGGCACCTCGGCCATGACCTGTGGAGCACTATCGGAGCTAACAGCGTGCGCACTGCGCGGCGCATCGTCGCCCATTGCATATGTGATGGTTTGGGCGGACAATGAGCCAGCAGGAAAAATCAGAAAGGAAATAAAGCTAGCAAAAATTGTCCTGAGTTTCAAACTTGTCAGCATCCTCGTTTATAAACTTACTATAAAACGCCGCTACGACACCGACGCTACACCAATATTAAAACCGGCTGCGCAAGCTCATCAAGGCATTTTTGTATACGGAAAGATCAACGCCGACACCCACGAAACTAAAGCCCTGCTTGATATAAACGGCAGCCTCGTCGGGCACGACCGCAAGAATACCACTGGCTTTGCCGGCGGCGGCCGCCACTTTATGGACATGGGCAATGGCCTGCTGCACCTCTGGATGCTGGGGCTGTCCAAGGTACCCATAGGCCGCTGACAGATCGGAAGGACCAATGAAAATGGCATCCACGCCGTCTACGGCAACAATGTCTTCTACCGCCTCCACGCCTGCGCGGCTTTCTATTTGCAGGATCACGCCGATATGGTCATTGACCTGTTTGAAGTAATCCGCCTCGGTGCCATAGGCGCTGGCCCGGGTCATGCCGGCAACGCCACGCACGCCAGCCGGTGGATAGCGTGTTGCCGCCACCGCATATTCGGCCTGCTCGCCAGACTCAATGAACGGAATCAGCAAATTGTAAAAACCAATATCCAGATACTGTTTGATCAAGGTCTGGTCATTGACCGGCGGACGACCGATACCGGCACTGTTGCTGGCATTGATGGCTTGCAGCTGGGCGGTCAGCACCGGAATGTCGTTGGGCGCATGCTCGCCATCCAACAGCAGCCAGTCGTAGCCGCAAACACCCGCTACTTCGGCGAGCATGGGACTGGTGGTGCTCAGCCACGTACCGATGAGTGTTTCACGGGCCAGCAATTTCTGGCGAAAGGTATTGGGTATCTGCTGTTTCATGTTAAGACGTATTTGCTCGGTGAATCGAATATCGACTATTAAATGTTAAATGCCCAGTTGCCGCTGGCGGACCGGGCCCCAGGGATTTATCAGATGCCGCCCATCAGCATATACTTGATGACCAGATAATCGTCGATACCGTAGTGAGAGCCTTCGCGACCCAGGCCGGATTGCTTTACACCGCCAAACGGGGCCACTTCGGTAGAAATAAGACCGGTATTGATACCTACAATGCCGTATTCCAGTTGCTCGGCGACCCGCCAGACGCGCCCCAGATCGCGCGCATAAAAATAGGCGGCCAGCCCGAACTCTGTATCGTTAGCCATCCTGATGACATCTTCGTCCGTTTCAAATTTGAAGACCGGCGCCAGCGGGCCGAATGTTTCTTCACGGGCAAACGCCATATCCTGCGTTGCATCGCCGATGACCGTAGGCTCAAAAAACAGCCCGCCCAGCTTGCTGCGTTTACCGCCGGTCAGGACCTTGGCCTTGTGTCCCAGGGCATCGCTGATATGGCTTTCCACTTTTTCCACTGCCTTCTCGTCAATCAGCGGACCGATCTGTACGTTCTTGCCGGTACCGTCGCCCACAACCAGTTTTTCAACTGCCGCAACCAGCTTTTTGACAAATTCCTTGTACACGCCTTTCTGCACATAGATACGATTGGCGCATACGCAAGTCTGGCCGGCATTCCGGTACTTGGAAATCATAGCGCCTTCGACGGCCGCATCAATATCGGCGTCGTCAAACACAATGAATGGCGCGTTGCCGCCCAGCTCCATGGAAACTTTCTTGATGGTGCTGGCCGACTGCTCCATCAGGAGGCGCCCCACTTCGGTCGACCCTGTGAAACTGACCTTGCGCACCAGCGGGTTGCTGCACAGTTCCTTGCCGATTTCAGATGAATTACCCGTAATGAGAGACATGACGCCAGGTGGAATGCCCGCCTGTTCAGCCAGTTCAATCAGCGCCAATGCAGTAAGCGGGGTTTGCGATGCCGGCTTGATCACGACAGTGCAGCCAGCGGCCAGCGCAGGCGCTACCTTGCGGGTAATCATCGCCGCCGGGAAATTCCAGGGTGTGATGGCAGCACATACGCCGATGGGCTCCTTGGTCACCACAATGCGCTGGGAAGTTTGCGGTGCAGGAATCGTATCGCCATAGACGCGCTTGGCTTCTTCGGCAAACCATTCGACGAACGAGGCGGCGTAAGTGACTTCGCCTTTGGCTTCGGCCAGGGGTTTGCCCTGCTCGGATGTCATGATGTAAGCCAAGTCATCCGCATTGTCATTGATAAGCGTGAACCACTTGCGCAGAATGGCCGCACGCGCTTTGGCAGTCAGCCCCTTCCATGCCGGCCAGGCCTTATTGGCGCCCTTGATGGCATCTGCCGTTTCCTTTTTACCGAGCTTGGGTACAGTGCCAACGCGCTTGCCGGTTGCCGGATTGGTCACTTCGATGACCTCCTTGCCACCGATCCATTTACCGTTGATATAACATTTGCCTTTAAGCAGACTGGCATTTCTAAGCTTCATGGATTGACTCCCGATCCTATTATTGAACGACTCTGTCACTGAATATTCAAAGAATACCATATACCCCGGGCCGATCTCACACCGATGCGCAATCCTGATTCGGGAACGGCCGCAGGCAGGCACTGATGAGTTCTTTTATCGACGATGATGCGCCTTTTGATCATTAACTTTAAGTAAAAAATATACTGATTGCATACCCAATATTACCTTCTTAAGAAGAAAGTATAATGGGCACACCCTTATCCTTGTCTGTGACGATTGACGCTTATGCTCTTATCTCTACTTGTGATTGCAGTCTGCTATGTTGCCGGTGAAGGCGTCAGCCGTGTGCTGCCCCTGCCTCTGCCCGGCCCTATTGTGGGCCTGCTCCTGCTGCTGTTGGCGTTTAAACTTCGACCACCCCTGTTTACGCTGATGGCCAGACATATACCGGCCCTGCTCTCGCATCTGGCGCTCCTGTTTTTACCGGCTACGGTAGGCATCATGGTCAGCTACAGGCTGCTGGATGGATACTGGCCCGCTGTTATTACAGCTGTCATTGTCAGTACGGTCCTGTCGCTACTGGCGGGTATTCTTGTGTTTCGCTATGCAGACAAGCAGCGTTAAAGCCCGCCGACACATGCCCGGGCCGGCCGCGCTGCACCGGCAAACCGGTAGCTCCTGGCTTGCCGCCGCGATCCCTCACGTTTGTGCGCAACGACTGGCCAGGCCCAACCATGCGCTATTGATGAACAAATGACATTTTTATTATTGGAGTTACCGTGCTTGCTGTCCTGACCGGTTTGCTGCTGACGATCATGGCCTATTGCCTGGCGTCGTGGCTGTTCGCCCGCAGCGGTTACTTCCCGTTGCTCAATCCCGTGCTGGTGGCCACCACGCTTATCATTCTGGTCCTGCGGTTCCTGAATATCGAATACAGCAGCTATCTGCTGGGCGCCCATTATCTTTCACTGTTGCTGGGACCAGCCACCGTCGGACTGGCGGTGCCGATTGCCATGCACAGCCGGACCATCAAGAAAAAGTTGCGCCCCATTGTGCTGGCCCTCGTGGTCTCTTCGCTGGTTGCCGTGTGCACTTCGGTCGGTCTGGCCTGGTTGATGGGAGCCGACCGCAACATTTTGATCGGCTTGTCAGTAAAAGCAGCCACCATGCCCATTGCACTGGAACTGGCCCGTTCGCTCGATGGCGCAATTGCACTGACCGCCGCGTTTGTATTTTTTACTGGTATTCTGGGGGCAACCATTGGCCCCTTCATTTTCAAATGGATGAACATCCGGCATGATGATGTGCGTGGCTTCGCCATGGGCGTTACCTCCCATGTGATCGGTACTGCCACGGAGTTCAAGCACAGCCAGGAAGCCGGCTCCTACGCTAGTTTGGGAATGAGCCTGAATGGCATCTTTACCGCCATTGTGATACCGGTGCTGTACTTCCTGTTCTTCTGAACGCAGGCCAGCAGCAAACGGCTGCAGCACGCACGATCATGTCGTGCACTGCGCACGCGGCGCAGATACGGTCCGGTACTGTCGAAGAGGTGATCGATGGCGCATGAAGGTAGTCGATAGCGCCCAGCCGACCCTTACGCAGCGACAAGATGCGGGACAGCAGAGGCAAGCAGCGCCAAGCCCGAGACCGTCAGCAGCATCAGCACCACCAGGCGGAAGCGCTCCGGACTGAATCCCGCATACACCCGGGTACCGATAAAGGACGGGATCAGAATCGCCGGCACAACCAGCAGAAACATGGGCACCATGGGGCGCGTTACCATGCCGGACAGGATGTAGGACAGCATCGTCAGAGACAGCATGGAGAGATTGAAATTTTGGATAATGGCCCGCTGCGTATCACGATTGGAATAACGCAGCGTACACCACAGTGTAGGCAATACGCCGGAAAAACCGCCCAATCCGCCCATGATGCCACCGCCCAGGCCCACAACGGTATTGGCAATGTTGCCGCCAAAGGTGATTTTGGGAAGCCGCCTGGCAAATATCATGACCGGGCACCAGACGATCAGCAGGCATCCCAGCGCCGCCTTGAACATGTTCACATCAAGCATGGGCAGTAGCATGACACCCAGAGGGATGCCTGCTACCCCACCTAATACATAGGGGACTAGCAAGCGCCAATCAAAACCGCGCCGCAGCGACAATGCCCCCACAATCTGCCCGGTCATCCCGCCAAACACCGCCAGCACGGCAGCCAGACGAGGGTCCAGCACCCACGCCCACAGCGCCATGGAAACCAGGCCGAAACCGAATCCCGACAGGCCCTGTACAAATCCGGCAACCACCGCCCCCAGAACCACGTAAACATAAATCGTGTCCATTACCACCCCCTGCTGCAGATCAGCGCAAGGGTAGGTCGCTGGCGAGCATCATTGCATTTATGTTTATCGGTCACGACTGTCCAGCAAAATCGTGACGGGGCCGTCATTGATAAGGGACACCTGCATATCGGCACCGAAAACGCCGACAGGCACCGCTTGTCCCAGGCCTGCTGAAAGCAGCTGCACGAAGCGTTCAAAATACGGTTTGGCATACTCGGGGCGAGCCGCTGCCGTATAGGACGGCCGATTGCCTTTGCGCGTATCGGCCATCAGCGTAAATTGGCTGACAGCCAGGATCTGTGCACCCACATCCAGCACCGAGCGATTCATCACATCGTTGTCATCATTGAAGATACGCAACGCCAGCGTTTTTCGCAGAAGATACTGCGCATCCTGTTCTGTATCATCCTGGGCGATGCCAACCAGCAGCAACATGCCCGCCCCGATCGCGCAAACCTCGTTGCCATCGACGCACACGCGCGCCTGACGCACTCGCTGAACCAGTACCTTCATAATTCAGACCTGCTCCAGCGTGGCAGTATGAAACGTTGCCGGCGCGACCACTTCCAGCATTTCCAGATCAGCGCTATGGCTAATTTCGCGATGACGAATGCCCGGGGGCTGATAAACCGAATCGCCCCGCTCCAGACGGACCACACCTGTCTGTTCGTACTCGAACTGAACCCAGCCTTGCAGCACGTATACAAATTGAAAATCCAGTTGATGCAAATGCGGCATGCCCGACGCTTCATGGCCGTCCAACGCGCGAATCACGTGCACAGAATACGCGCCGGCCGTTGCCTGGGCTACACCCAGATCGCGGTACTCAAAGAACTCCCGCAAGCCGCGGTCGAACGTCGCGTTTTTCAGATGCGATATGACGGCGCGCGGCGCGGGTGAAGCAGTCGGATGTTGCGGTGTAGGTGCTTGAGCGGTCGACATTGATGGCTCCCCATTCGTCAGCTAGTCGTGTGCGTATCGTTGATCTGTCCGATTGTAACGCCAATGACGCAGCCACACCGCGTTTGCATAGCGGGCCCGCAGAGACTGAATGGCGGCTGAACGCTGCCAGGCCATCGGACCGACAGTGCGCAACCCAGCAGCGCACAGGCCCGTCACCCAGCTGAGTAAATCTATTGCCTGAGAATGATCAGTATCCCGTTTCCCGGATGACTTCGCCACTGATGGGTTTGCCCTGCAGGGCATCCTGCAGCTTGTCGCGAATCTGCCTGATTGCCAGGTAATGATTGGTGGGACCGGAAATATGCGGTGTGAGGGTGATGGCCGGGTGGGCCCAGAAAGGATGATCGCCTGGCAGCGGCTCTTCGCGCGCCACGTCAAGAACGGCTCGCGACAGATGCCCCGAGTCCAGCAAAGAGATCAGATCGGCCTCTACCAGATGTTCGCCCCGGCCAATGTTCATCAGTACGGCGCCCTTTGGCAGATGCCCCAGACTGTCACGATTGAGGATATTGCGCGTCTGGTCAGTCAGTGGCAGTACGTTGATCAGAAACTGGCTTGACGCCAGAAAGGCCTCAAACTGGTCTTCACCATGATAACTCCTGATTTCCGGCAATGCCTTCGGGCTGCGCGACCAGCCCTGGACCGGGTAATCGAGCGCACTTAGCGCCTGCGCAATTCGCGCACCGATCACGCCCAGCCCCATAACACCGATCGTACAATTTTGCACCGGTACCTGTTCGGCTCCCTGCCACACACGATTTTCCCTATGCTGCTCATAAACGCCGAAATTACGGGTGATGCCCGACAGATAATGGATGACGTATTCGGTCATGGGATTGGCCAGCCCCGCGTCTTCCAGGCGGATAATGCGGGTGGTGTCGGCAATCTCAGGCTGACGCAAAATAGCGTCTACACCTGCGCCCATATTGAATACCAGATCCAGGACGCGATAACGTGCGAACAGCGCT
>NZ_JBQEAU010000138.1:0-10088 GCF_052108595.1 Advenella sp. | reverse complement strand
CATCACTTATCCCATCTGCTTTCTGGTAACCGATCTGCTGAACCGGCGTTTCGGTCCAGCGCGGGCCCGTCGCGTGGTGTCTATTGGGTTTATCTTTGCCGTGCTGGCTTCCTATGTCGTGGCTGACTCGCGTATCGCGATCGCCTCCGGAGTGGCGTTTCTGACGGCACAGTTGCTCGATATTCTGGTGTTTGACAAGCTTCGCTACAAATCCTGGTGGAAAGCGCCTTTCATCGCTGGCTGGCTGGCCGCCATCATCGACACTTTCCTTTTTTTCGGCGTAGCGTTCGTCGGTACCGATGTACCATGGGTGACGCTGGCCACGGGTGACGTGGGTATCAAACTGGTCATCAACGCGATGCTGTTGGCGCCGTTTCGCATCCTGATGTGGAATCTTGGTCGTCCACGCAGCGCCCAGGCGTAAAACAGGCATAGACGCAGCATAAGGGAGCCAGGCGAGGGTGAGGGTTAACCGTCACGCTTGTTCTATCAGAAACGACGTAATCCAATAAGAGCAACGGGACCGCCATTCATTCCAGACAGGTTTCCAGGAGGAGTGAGGAGGGCACGAGGAGCGCATTATGCAGGAATTTCTACCTCAATTCATTCAACAACTGATCAATGGCATGTCGCTGGGTGCGATCTATGCCTTGATCGCTATCGGTTATACCATGGTATACGGCATTATCGGTATGATCAACTTTGCCCATGGCGAGATCTATATGATTGGCGCCTATGTGGGACTGGTGACACTGTCGGCACTCGGTATTAATCACGGCATTCCGATTCCGTTGGTGATTATCGCCATGCTGCTTATTTCTGCGGTCGTTACCGGCTTTTACGGCTACGCGGTCGAAAAGATTGCCTACCGGCCGCTGCGCGGCAGTCCGCGGCTGGTCGCTTTGATTTCCGCTATCGGTATGTCCATTTTTCTGCAGAACTGGGTAGCGATCGGACAGGGTTCGCGTGATATGGCCGTCCCCAATCTGCTGGCCGGATCGTTCCAGTTCAGCCTGGGCGGTGACTTTGCGATTACGCTGACCTATTCCAGGCTGATGATTATGGGCGTGGTATTTGTGTTGATGATTGCACTGACGCTTTTCATTCGCCATTCCCGCATGGGCCGTGCGTCCCGTGCCTGCTCCCAGGATATGCGAATGGCCAGTCTGCTGGGTATCGACACGAATCGTGTTATTTCATTCACGTTTATTCTCGGTGCGGTGCTTGCCGCCGTCGGTGGCGTGCTCATTGCACTGACCATAGGCAAGTTGAATCCGTTCATTGGCTTCATTGCCGGTATCAAGGCGTTTACCGCCGCTGTGCTCGGCGGCATCGGCAGTGTTCCCGGCGCCATTCTAGGTGGCCTGTTGCTGGGGGTGGCCGAAACCATGGCTGCCGCCTACATCGGTTCGGAATACAAGGATATTGTGGCTTTTGGCTTGCTGGTGCTGATCCTGTTGTTCAGACCGACTGGGTTGCTGGGTAAACCGGAGGTAGAAAAAGTATGACGCAGAATTTGAAAAACGCCATTATTGCTACGCTGGTGGCCGGAATTCTTTTGACACCCATTTTCGGGCTCGGCCTGGTTCGCCAGGGTATCCGCATGACGATCGTTCCAGACTGGACGGTTGTCTTGATAGGCATGGCAATCGTGTTTGTCGTGCAACTGCTCAAGCCGCTGATCTTCAAAGACAACAAGCCATCGCTGGCGAAAAAGCTGCGTTCGGGCAAGCACGCCGTCCTTGGCCAAAAGACCATGTTCAGTCTGTTCGCCCTGATGCTGGTCATTGCCGTTGTCTGGCCCTTTTTTGGCGACCGCGGCCAGATTGATATTGCCACGCTGGTATTGATTTACGTGATGCTGGGTCTGGGCCTGAATATCGTGGTCGGTTTCGCCGGGCTGCTGGATCTGGGTTTTGTCGGGTTCTATGCGGTTGGTGCCTATACCTACGCTTTGTTATACCATTGGGCAGGCTGGGGTTTCTGGGAAGCGCTGCCCCTTTCCGGGTTGTTTGCCGCGCTCTTTGGCTTTGTCCTGGGGTTTCCGGTATTGCGCCTGCGCGGAGACTATCTGGCCATCGTCACCTTGGGGTTCGGTGAAATTATCCGTCTGCTGTTGACCAATCTGACTAGCCTGACTGGTGGTCCTGATGGCATTTCGGGGATTCCCAAGCCATCGGTCTTCGGTTATGAGATGGTCCGTCGTGCGCCCGAAGGCGAGCAAACCTTTCATCAGTTAATGGGCTGGAGATTTGATACCGTGGATGTGGTGATCTATCTTTATCTGATGGCGCTGGTGCTCGCGGTTATTACATTTGTTATATCCGCCAGGTTGATCCGCATGCCCGTTGGTCGTGCCTGGGAAGCGCTGCGTGAAGACGAGATCGCCTGCCGCTCCCTGGGTATGAATCCCACGAAAATCAAATTATCGGCCTTTACCCTGGGCGCCATGTTTGCCGGTTTTGGCGGCGCGTTCTTTGCTGCACGGCAAGGCCTGGTCAACCCGGAGTCGTTTACCTTTATCGAGTCGGCGCTGATCCTGTCCATTGTCGTATTGGGCGGCATGGGCTCGCAGATTGGCGTGATTCTGGCTGCCATCGCATTGACTGTATTGCCTGAACTGGCGCGTCAGTTTGCCGAATACCGGATGCTGATATTTGGTCTGGTGATGGTGCTCATGATGATCTGGCGTCCGCAGGGTCTGCTGCCGGTCAAACGTCCTCACGTGGAGATTGAAAAATGAGTGATGTAGTCCTGCGTGTCGAATCTCTTAAAATGCGTTTTGGCGGTCTGCTGGCGGTCGACTCGGTCAACCTGCAAGTCCAAAAGAATGAGGTGTTTGCCATTATCGGCCCTAACGGAGCCGGCAAGACCACGGTCTTTAACTGCATCAGTGGTTTTTACAAGCCGACAGAGGGCAGTATCGATCTTCATGGCAAGGCGCTTACTGGTTTACCCAGTCACAAGGTCGCCCAGCGCGGGGTGGTGCGAACATTTCAAAACGTGCGCCTGTTCAAGACGCTGACGGCCCTGGAAAATCTTCTGGTGGCCCAGCATACACAGCACGAGTCCAATTTTCTGGCGGGTCTGCTCAATTTGCCGTCATACCGCCGGGCTGAGCGCAAGACGCTGGATACAGCGCTGTTCTGGCTTGATTTCATGGGCATTCGCGAGTTTGCGAATCGCCAAGCTGGCACCCTGGCATATGGTCATCAGCGCCGGCTGGAAATCGCCCGCTGCATGATTACCAAGCCGACCTTGTTGTTGCTCGATGAGCCCGCGGCAGGGCTCAATCCACAAGAGAAAAAGGCCCTGTCCGGCCTGATCAATCGCCTGCGGCACGAATTTGACCTGTCCGTCTTGCTGATTGAGCATGACATGAGTCTGATTATGGGTATATCCGACAGGATCCTGGTCATGGAACATGGCAAGCCGATCGTGACCGGGGCGCCCGAAATCGTACGCGCTGATCCACGGGTCATCAAAGCGTACCTGGGAGAAGAATAAGATGCTGAAACTGGACAATGTAAGTACACACTACGGTGCCATCCAGGCGCTCAATTCGGTGTCTATTGAAGTCAATGAAGGGGAAATCGTTACGCTGATCGGTGCCAACGGGGCCGGGAAGACGACTTTGCTGATGACTGTCTGTGGCAATCCCAGGGCTTCGTCCGGCACGATCCGGTTTTTGGACCAGGATATTACCGCTGAACCTACATCGTTGATCATGCGCCGGGGTATCGCAGTGTCACCGGAAGGACGCCGCGTCTTTCCAGACCTGACCGTGCTGGATAATCTGAAAATGGGTGGTTTTTTCCTGCCGCGCGAGCAGATAGAACAGGGGATTGATCATGTATTCGGATTATTTCCTCGCTTGAAAGAGCGAGCCTCGCAACGGTCAGGCACCATGTCAGGTGGTGAGCAACAGATGCTGGCCATTGGCCGTGCACTGATGAGCAAACCACGCCTGCTGCTGCTGGACGAACCTACGCTTGGTCTTGCACCGCTGATTATTGCGCAGATTTTTGAAATTATTCAGACCATTCGCGACCAGGGCGTGACGGTATTCCTGGTGGAACAGAATGCGCACAAGGCGCTGAAGGTGGCCGACCGTGGATACGTACTTGAAACGGGTAACGTTGTACTGGCCGATACTGGCGCCAATCTGCTGGTGAACGATGAAGTGCGCAAAGCCTACCTGGGTCACTGATTTAACATGGCCATTGGCCAGTAGTGATGAGCTATGCGTTGTGTCGCGAGTAAACACCCTTATCCTGCGCCTTGGATAACGCCATTCTGATGATGTCCTGCACAGGCAGGATGATCTGTGCAGGACATCTGATTCGGATGGGCGCCTGATGGCTGAGGTCAGCGGCCCGCTTCTGCTTGCGTAAATCCGCTACGATTGGACATTGCTATTGGCCACTGCGTTGAGGCGGCTGCTATTTCTTTATAGAGCCGCTTCGACCGAGGCACGTCTTTTGAACCGGTGCTACAGAACTAGTTCTATCGGGTGGCGTCTGTGGGTGCTGATGCGTTGGCCGCGTCAACTGACGGTTCTACCGTGGGTTCCTGGGGGTCATTTTTTCCTGGCAGGGACAGCGTCAGCAAGCCTGCCTTTTCTTTTGCGCGCTGATAGGCCGGCCGCAAGCGAATGGCTTCCAGAAATGCCTTGATGTTCAGCAGGTTGTCACCGATGAGGCCACGACCGTGCAGAACCTGTAGCGCGAATCCCATTTGGATGTCGGCGGCACTGAAGTGACTGCCACAGAACCAGCCGGTATTGCCCAGTTCGGAGTCCAGGAAATCCAGTTTGACGTTCAGATCAGGCATGACAAAGCTGTCGAGTGTGCCGTTGACTGTTTTTTTCACAATGGAGCGTGCAAAAAAGGGCACCCGGGCATTGGCCATTTTGTTGAGCACCAGCGTAAGCAAGGCGGGTGGCATCAGCGAACCTTCGGCAAAATGCATCCATTGCGAATAACGCAGGTAGTCTTCGGAACTGATGGGCGGACGCAATCCACGATTGTCATAGCGGTTAAGCAGATACTCGATAATGGCGCCGGATTCGATCAGGGTGAAGCCGTTGTCGCACAGCACGGGGGCTTTACCCAATGGGTGTACGGCCTTTAAGGAGCTTTGCGCTCGCATGGTTTCCGGATGACGCTCGTGACGCTCAATCTGGTAACTCAGCTCAAGTTCTTCCAGCAGCCAGATGATGCGGAACGAACGTGAGGCTTCCAGATGGTGTAGTGTGATCATAGCTTTCCCAGGTCAATTTGATTACAGGTAACTGCCAGTTTACCAAAATGCGTGAATTGTTGCCGCGTATCGCTCGTTGCAGCGATAGCCCACGCATGAATGCAGCCTGAATCGGGGCGATGATGCGGTTAATCAGGGCGATGACGGCGTAGCGCATCACAGGGCGTGACCGAGCAGGTACAACGGCTGCGATTGCGCAGGCAGCTGGCCTACTACGCAACCACGATTGTGCCGTTCCAGGTCATGGGGTAGCAACAGGGAGCATGGCTGCAGCCGTAGCGGATTGATACTTGAACGGATAGACCGACAAAGTCAGGTCGTAACCAGAACGCAGGCAGAACGCAGGTAGTATAGGCCTGCTGCATTGGGCTCAGAGCAGTGTGCGAATTTTCTCTGTCACCTGTTCCGGCGTCTCGCTGTCGGAGGCCAGGTAACGGGCGCGGCCGTCTTTGTCGAAAATATAGATGCCGCGACCATGCATCACTTCGTATGCCTCTGGGTTGCTGGCATCCTTGGGTTTGCTGATCTGATAGGCAACACGGTAACGGCGCGCGACAGAGGCAATCTGCTGCTCGCTGCCGGTCAGCCCGATCGCGCCATTATTGAAGGCATTGACATACGCCTGCAGCACTTCAGGTGTATCACGGTGCGGATCAACACTGATGAAGAGAATCTGGGCTTCTTTGGCCTTGGGCCCCAGTTGTTGCATTACTTCGGACAGTTGCGCCATGGTCGTGGGGCAGATGTCCGGGCAGCTTGCATAGCCGAAAAACAGCATGACCACTTTGCCTTTTACTGTCTGTTCGGTCAGGGTTTTGCCTTCGCTTGCATTGAGCGAGAAGGACAGGTCGGGCAGGTGATTGGCTATCGGATAGATAGTTGTCGGACGCTGGCTTTGCGTCGCGCCGGGGACATCGGGAATGCCCTGGGCGACTGCCGCATGCAATACGAAAGGTGTGGCCAGGGCCAGCATCAGGGAAAGGCGAACGCGCATTATACTTCCATTAAAAATCAGGCGGCGGCCTCGGCCACAAGCCCGCTGTGACGCAGCAGGGCAGCGGGTGACGGGCTGCGGCCGCGAAATGCTTCAAATGATTCTGCAGCAGGACGTGAGCCGCCCACGGCCAGAATCTGCTCCTTGAATGATTGACCGATTTGCGGATTCAAAGTTCCCCGATCGCTGTCGGCGTGCTCTTCAAAAAGACTATACGCATCGGCCGACAACACCTCGGCCCATTTATAGCTGTAATAGCCTGCGCCATAGCCGCCGGCAAACAGATGAGAAAAGTTATGCGCAAATCGATTCCACGAAGGCGGCATAATGACAGCCACTTCCTGACGGACCTGATTCAGGATTTGCATCACGGTCTCAATCGCGGTCGGTTCTGCACGTGTGTGAATCAGCATATCGAATAATGAAAATTCAATCTGGCGCACCATTTGCATGCCGCTTTGGAAGTTGCGGGCCGATAGCAGTCGCTCGAACAAATCGCGATCCATTTGTTTGCCAGTTTCCCAATGCGCGGCCATGCTGCGCATGACGGGCCACTCCCAGACGAAATTTTCCATGAACTGGGAGGGCAGTTCGATGGCGTCCCATTCGACACTGGCAAAAGGCGAGGCTGCAGGTTCGTCTACTTTTGACAGCAGCGCATGCAAGGCATGGCCTGTTTCATGAAACAGGGTGATGACATCATCATGGGTCAGCAGGGCAGGCTTGGTCCCCTGGGGACGCGAGAAATTGCAGTTAAGGTAAACAACCGGCATGATACTGAGCGTGCTGGTAATGTGCCTGCTTCGCTCGCTGTCGACCCACGCGCCGCTTTGTTTTCCCTTGCGGGCATATAGGTCGGTATACAGATGGCCGATGACACGTCCTTGTTCCTGCACTTCAAAAACACGTACGTCGGTATGCCATACCGGGGCATCGAAGGGCACCAGATCTATATTGAATAGCGTTTTGATCACACCAAACAGCCCGCTCATGACGTTCGCTTCGCTCAGATATTGCCGGACTTCTTCGTCCGAGTAGGCGTATCTGGCCTGACGCAATTGTTCCGAAACGTAGGTGTAGTCCCAAGGTTCCAGTGTTGCCATGCCCAGTTCGGTGGCTGCAAATTCGCGCAAGGTCGCGACGTCCTGTTGGGCAAACGGGCGGGCCTTTGCTGCCAGATCACGCAGGAATGCAATGACCTGGTCTGCCGATTGGGCCATTCGGGTTTGCAGGCGCATCTGGGCAAAGTTGGCAAAGCCCAGCAGGTGTGCATCTTCCAAGCGCAAGTCGAGCAGCTTTTCAATCACCGGCGAGTTGTCGTATTGCGGTTCGCCCAGTTCCGAAGCCAGTGTGGCGTAGCCGCGATAGAGCGCTTCACGCAAGGTAGCGCTTTTTGCATATTGCATGACCGGCAGATACGACGGCATTTTCAGGGTAAAGCGCCATCCGGCCTGCGCGGGCTGGTCGGCAGCATTGGCACTATCGGATCCATCGGCGCCTTCAGCTTCGGCGGTTTGGACAGCCGCTTCGCTCGCAGCCTGGGCAGCCGCGTCAATGACGTCTTGCGGCAAGCCGTCGAGCATGGCGGCATCATGGACCTGATAGTGCCAATTGTCCATGGCATCAAGCGCATTTTCGGAAAACTTCTGTGAGGTCAGTGCAATGTCTTCATTCAATTGCGCGTACCGCTGCCTTTTTTCACCTTCCAGTTCGACGCCGCTTAACCGGAAATCGCGCAGCGCCAGTTCGATGATGCGCTTGCGAGTGGGGGTATAGCTTGCGAATTCGGCACTCTTGGAGACCGCAAGATAACGCTCGAACAGATCCCGGTTCAGGCCGATCCAGGTGGAAAACTCAGTAATGACCGGCAACATGCCGTTGTAGGCATCACGCAGCGCCGCGGTATTGATGACGGCGTTCAGGTGTCCTGCAACCGACCAGGCACGCCACAGGCGGCTGGACAACGCCTCCATGGGATCAATGAAATTATCCCAACCGGGCTGTGTGCTATCGCTGACCAGGGCTTCAATTCCCTGGCGCGTTTCAGTCAGCAGCAGTTCGATGGCCGGCGCAATATGTTCCGGCTTGATCGAAGCGTAGTCGATCAGATCAGAAATGGGAGCGAGCAGTGGATTGCCGGTTGTGGCAATGGTCTGGACAACCTGAGTTTGCGTCATAGTTAAGTTTTCTGTTTCAGATTCTGTTGTTCGGCTGCGTGTACGGTATTGAGCAGCAACATGACAATTGTCATGGGGCCGACGCCGCCGGGCACGGGTGTGATGGCAGCGGCCACTTGCCGGGCGCTTTCAAATTGCACATCGCCCTTGAGTTTGCCGTCCTGGCCGCGATTGATACCTACATCGATGACCACTGCGCCTGGTTTGATCATATCGCCCGTGATCATGGCGGGTTTGCCGGTGGCGACCACCAGAATATCGGCGCGTCGGGTCTGGGCGCCCAGATCGCGGGTTTTCGAATTGCATATGGTGACGGTTGCGCCGGCTTTCTGCAATAGCAATGCCATTGGCTTGCCGACAATGTTGCTGGCGCCCACCACGACCGCCTCGGCGCCGCGAATAGTTACCTGTTCGTCTTCAAGCATTTTCATGATCCCGTACGGGGTGCACGGAATGAAGGTGGGCTTGCCGATCATCAGTGCTCCGGCGTTGCTGACGTGAAAGCCATCGACATCCTTGGCCGGCGAGATCGCTTCGATAACGGTATCGGCATTGAAATGCGGCGGCAGAGGCAACTGAACCAGAATGCCATTGACCGAGGCATCGTTATTGAGCATGCTGATACGCGCCAGCAGCTCGGCTTCGGTCATTTGTGCCGGATAGGTTTCGACCGAAGAAGTCAGCCCAAGCTTGTTGAACGTGTTGGCCTTGTGATTGACATAGACCTGCGAGGCAGGGTCGTCACCGACCAGAATGACCGTAAGCGAAGGGACAATACCCTGTTCTTTGAGTCTGGCCAGATGCGGGATCATTTGCAGCTTGAGTTTTTCGGCCAGCTGTTTGCCATCAATAATACGTGCTGTCATATTGTTTTTGCAGTCCTACTTTACCAAAGCCACTTTCATTAAATCGGCGACCGTGGTCACTTCGAGTTTTTCCATAATATTGGCGCGATGCGCTTCGACAGTTTTGATGCTGATGTTCAAATCGTCGGCAATTTGTTTGTTCAGTCTGCCGGCCACAATGCGTTCAAGAACCTGTTGTTCGCGGGCCGTCAGGCGGCCAATAAGTTCTTCATGGTTTTTGCGGGCTTGTTGTTCGGAGGCGTTGCTGACCGCCTGTTCCAGCATGCGTGCGATGATTTCGCGAAGGTCCGCTTCGTTAAACGGTTTTTCCAGAAAGTCGACAGCACCTCTTTTCATTGTGGACACTGCCATGGGCACATCGCCGTGGCCCGTAATGAACACCACAGGAATGGTCGCCTTGCGTGCCACCAGTGTCTCTTGCAACTCCAGACCTGACATGCCCGGCATACGCACGTCGGCGATCAGCACGCTGATGACGTTCGGATTGTAGCCTTCGAGGAATTTTTCCGCGCTGTCGAAGGCCACGACCTGATAGCCGTTGGCCTCGAGGAGCCAGCGCAGCGAATCACGCACTGCTTCGTCATCATCTACGATATATACAATGCTGCTTGGGTTATTCATACGGTTAATTCCTCTTTGATAGGTGTGTCATTGGGCTCTTGTGGAGCACAGGGCAGGGTGAAATGAAACAGGGTGCCTCCGTCTGGATTGGCCTGTGCCCAGAGTCTGCCATGGTGTGACTCGATAATGGTGCGACATATATTCAGGCCCATTCCCAGCCCTTCGGAT
>NZ_JBQEAU010000137.1:0-10310 GCF_052108595.1 Advenella sp. | reverse complement strand
TGAGCGCCCTTTCCTGCTCCAGACTGCGAGCAATTATAAAACAGAGTGTTCAGTGCTACGTCAGTTTTTTGTACGAGCCACAAAAATTTTGCCCAGCACAACAACCAGAAGCGCACCTGCAATACCCATGGTAACGGCCAGTTGATGGTGCGTCATGTGCGCCAGCGCCGCCCAGCTCTCGGTACGGGGCTCAATCGCAGGATCGCCGACAAACATTTCACCTGCAATATAGCCGAGTAGCGCCGCGCCCAGCCATACGATGAGCGGAAACTTTTCAATGACGCTCAGCAGCAAGGTACTGCCGAAAATTACAAGCGGAATACTCAGTGCGAGGCCGATGACCAGCAGCGTGGTATCGCCATGGGCTGCAGCAGCAACCGCAACTACGTTATCCAGGCTCATTACCAGATCAGCAACCAGAATGGTTCGAATCGCGCTCATCAGCGTGGCGTGGGACTTTTCATGCCCGCCCTGCTCGTCATCCGAGTTGACCAGAGAAACGCCGATATAGACCAGCAGCAGGGCGCCGATGATTTTCAGATAAGGAAGCATCAGCAGTTTGGCTGCGACCAGTGTGAGAATAATCCTCATCACGATGGCCGCGCCCGAGCCGATCACAATTGCCTTTTTCTGCTGATTTTCCGGCAACGTGCGGGCCGCCAGAGCGATAACCACCGCGTTGTCACCCGACAGCAGAATATTTACCCACACAATTTCAAGCAGGGCGAGCCAGAATGCCGAAGAACCTATATCCATAGTGAACCTTTCAAAGAGACTTTAAAATGAGAAAACGCTGTCGGTGTTGTCACCCGCGACATTGCCGCGGGTACTTTTTATTCGTGCCATCATTCTATGAATCTTTGCTGACAGTGCCCTGACTTTAGAACACGTATCAAAAGAAAGCGCCCCTGAAATCACATAAACACAATTGTGATTCTCAGGGGCGTTTCAGCAGTTATCGCCCGGATTGAGCGATAAGCCACGGAGGGAACTTACAGTACTGATTTGAGCAATTTGCCCATTTCAGACGGATTGCGCGTGGTGCGAATACCGCAAGCTTCCATGATTTCCAGCTTGGCATCTGCCGTATCGGCGCCGCCGGAGATCAGCGCGCCGGCATGGCCCATGCGTTTTCCAGGAGGTGCAGTCACACCCGCGATAAAGCCAACAATCGGCTTTGTCATATTATCTTTGGCCCATTCAGCGGCATTGACTTCGTCAGGTCCGCCAATCTCGCCAATCATGACCACTGCGTCTGTTTCTGGATCTTCATTGAACATTTTGAGAATATCAATGTGCTTGAGCCCGTTGATCGGGTCACCACCGATACCGACGGCACTCGATTGTCCCAGACCAAGTTCGGTCAACTGTGCAACGGCTTCGTATGTGAGTGTGCCTGAGCGGCTGACTACGCCGATGCGGCCTTTTTTGCAGATGTGCGCTGGCATAATGCCAATTTTGAGCTCATCGGGCGTGATCAGACCAGGGCAGTTGGGGCCCAGCAGCAGCGTTTTCTTGTTTTCCTGGCGCATACGGTTGCGAACGGCCAGCATATCGCGAACAGGAATACCTTCGGTAATGCAGATAACCAGATCCAGGTCTGCCTCTACCGCTTCCCAAATCGCATCGGCAGCCCCTGCCGGTGGAACATAGATAACAGACACATTGGCGCCGGTTTGCGCCTTTGCATCCTTGACCGAAGCGTAAATAGGCACGCCTTCGAAATCCTCGCCTGCGCGTTTGGGATTGACGCCAGCCACAAAGGCTTCTTTACCATTGGCGTAATCGCGGCACATACGTGTATGGAACTGACCGGTTTTGCCGGTAATACCCTGAGTGATGACTTTGGAGTCTTTATTGATCAGAATTGACATGAAAAATTCCTTGCTTACTTAACGGCGGCTACGACTTTGGTCGCGGCTTCAGCCATGGTATCGGCGCTGATGATTGGCAGTCCGGACTCGGCGAGCATTTTTTTGCCCATCTCTTCATTGGTACCCTTCATACGTACAACCAGAGGGACCGAGAGGTTAACGGCTTTGCAGGCAGCGATAACGCCTTCGGCGATAACATCGCAGCGCATGATGCCGCCAAAAATGTTCACAAGAATCGCTTTGACTTCCTTGTTTTTGAGCATGATCTTGAATGCTTCGGTAACCTTTTCAGCGGTCGCACCACCACCTACATCCAGGAAGTTGGCGGGTTCTCCACCAAACAGCTTGATCGTATCCATGGTGGCCATGGCCAGGCCGGCACCATTTACCAGGCAACCGATGTTGCCATCCAGTTGAATGTAGGCCAGGTCAAACTTGCTGGCTTCGATTTCGGCAGGATCTTCTTCGTCCAGATCGCGATATTCAACGATTTCAGGGTGGCGGAACAATGCATTCGAATCAAAATTGAATTTGGCATCAAGTGCGACAATATCGCCTGAACCGGTCAGGATCAGCGGGTTGATTTCAGCCAGGGAAGAGTCGGTATCCCAGTATGCCTTGTACAGTTTCTGGAATTCGACGGCAGCCTTCTCGACTGACGCTTCCGGTACGCCAATACCACGCGCCAGTTCCCGCGCTTCGTCATCGGTAAAGCCCTGGGCTGGATCAACAAACACTTTCAGGATTTTTTCCGGTGTTTTTTCCGCCACTTCCTCAACGTCCATGCCGCCTTCGCTGGATGCCATGACGCATACGCGCTGGCTATTGCGATCGGTCACAATGCCGACGTAATATTCTTTCTTGATATCCGCGCCTTCTTCAACCAGAAGTCGGTTCACTTTCTGACCCGCAGCGCCGGTCTGATGGGTAACCAGTTGCATACCCAGGATTTCAGAAGCCAGCTGGCGCACTTCGTCAATAGACTTTGCCAGTTTCACACCACCGCCCTTGCCGCGGCCGCCTGCATGAATCTGTGCCTTGACAACCCAAACCGGGCCACCGAGCTTCTCTGCGGCGGCAACCGCCTCATCTACGGAAAATGCGGGGATGCCGCGAGGCACCGTCACGCCGAATTTTTTCAGCAGCTCTTTGCCTTGATACTCATGGATCTTCATGTATTACCTATTAGCGTAGGATAAAAAAACAAATGCTCAGCGTTGCGCGAGCACACGAAATGAGACTATTTGAAGCCTGTACAGCGATCATGACTGCCTGACCCGCCGTTTACTACCATCTTGCGAGTTGACATACCACTCAGGATAAAATTCCCTGACCACCGGAGAAGTGAGCGCCAGCGCGTGGCATCCTTCCAGCTGGAACGGCTTTTTCCCGGTTTTCTCAGCATGCTCGCGGCGCTGTGCCGACAAGCTCTGTACAAAGACCGTAGGCAGCAGCACAACCAGCTCGGACATATGCGTGCAACCATCGACACGACCGAAGCGGTCACGTACCGCCGCCCGGAACTGACGCAGCAGATGCAACCCGACCAGGCCACGGTAGGCCTCTTCAATGGCCATACAGGCAGAATCGTAAGGTGCAGCCTGATATTTGGCCCGAACATCGGAAATCACCCCGTCTGGCGTCACCAGCAGAACGATTGTCATATCATGCACCGGGTCGCCTGCCTGGTGCATTGCACCGACTTTGGTAGGAAAGTCATACGCTTTGACATCGACCAAATGCGCTTCAAGCTCCCAGAGTGAATCCTCCCGGAGATAGGCATCCATGGTGATACGACGGGTGTGAATTGGCTTGCGTGCCGAAGAACCCAGAGACATGTTCGAACGATTGAGGAGTAATTGGTCAGTAAACCGATAAAGTATAGCGTACTCCCTTGGGCGCTCGCCCACAAAAAGGCCATATATGCGAAATTTTGCTGCAAAGCAAAAATAGAGTAAAGTGCGCCGGAACACCCTTGGACAGTCGCAAGCGACGTCAAGCAAAAAAAACCACGGAGTGGCGGCAAGCCGTAATCTCCGTGGAAAAGGTTGGTAAACAGTACGCGCTCAAATCACGACACGGTATTCATTTGACAACCCGATATGCTATTGAACCGCGGCGCGCAATGCCTGAGCCGCGTTAACCATCTCGATCAGTGCACTGCGCGTCTCGGGCCACTGGCGGGTTTTCAGCCCGCAATCGGGATTGACCCACAACTGCTTGCGATCCAGACGACTGGCCGCCTTGTTCATCAGTTGGATCATCCACTGCCGATCCGGGACGTTGGGCGAGTGAATATCATAAACGCCGGGTCCGATATCGTTCGGATAGTTAAAGCGTTCAAACGCTTCGAGCAGCTCCATGTTCGAACGGGATGTTTCAATCGTAATCACATCGGCATCCATTGCGGCAATGGATTCAATAATGTCGTTGAACTCCGAGTAACACATATGCGTGTGGATCTGCGTTGTGTCCTGTACGCCCGAGGTGCTGACCCTGAAGCAATCGACCGCCCAGTCCAAATAGGCTTGCCAGTCTGCCTTGCGCAATGGCAGGCCCTCGCGAAAAGCAGGTTCGTCAATCTGAATGACCCGGATGCCGGCTTTTTCCAGATCCTGGACTTCGTCGCGCAGCGCCAGCGCCAATTGCAGGCATGTTGCCTGGCGCGGCTGGTCGTCACGCACAAAAGACCATTGCAGCACCGTGACCGGACCGGTCAGCATCCCTTTCATGGGCTTGTCAGTCAGCGATTGAGCAAAGGCTGTCCACTCTACCGTCATTGGAATCAGACGAGCAACATCCCCGTAAATGATGGGTGGCTTGACACAACGGGAGCCGTAGCTCTGCACCCAGCCATTCTGCGTGAACGCAAAACCGGCCAGCAGCTCGCCGAAATACTCCACCATGTCGTTGCGCTCGGGTTCCCCGTGGACCAAGACATCCAGACCGGCTTCTTCCTGAAACTTGACCACTTCGCGAATTTCCTGGCGAATGGCTTCTTCATATTTGGTATCGCTCAGGGCGCCAGCCTTCCAGTCGCGGCGAACTTTGCGGATTTCCGGTGTTTGCGGGAAGGAACCAATGGTGGTTGTAGGAAAATCTGGCAGTCCCAGCGCCTCACGCTGTTTGACAATGCGCTCGGCAAAGGGGGCACGCTTACGCGCAACCGACGCTGCACCAGCCACACGGTCGGTAACAGCCGGGTTATGAATCCTGCGCGATACTTTGCGGTCGGCCAGCGCAGCGCGCTGCCGGGCAAGCGCAGCAGCCTGCGCTTTGGTAAACGTACCGTTCACTGTCGCAGCCAGCAGGCTCAGTTCGTCAAGCTTTTGTACAGCAAAAGACAGCCAGCTTTTTATTTCTTCGTCCAGCTGGGTTTCCTCGGCCAGGTCTACCGGAACATGCAGCAGCGATGACGCCGGCGCCAGCCACAGCCGTTCGCCCAGTTGTGCCAATGCCGGCCCGACCAAAGCGGCGGCCTGATCCAGATCGGTGCGCCATACATCGCGACCACTGATGATGCCGGCTGACAGCACGCGGTCGGCGGGCCAGGCAGGTAGCACGCGAGCCAGTTGCTGCGGACCGCGAACCAGGTCAAAGTGCACCCCTGCCACGGCGAGCGAGGATACCAGTTCCGTATTGTCGGCTACATCGCCAAAATAGGTTGCCAACAGTATTTTCACCGGCGTTGTAGCCAGTGCTGCGTAGACCTGCCGGTAGGCATCTTGCCAGGCCGGTGGCAGATCCAGCACCAATGCCGATTCGTCTACCTGCACCCATTGCACTCCCTGTTCAGCCAGGCGTGTGAGCACCTGCTTGTATACCTGGAGAAGTTGCGGAACCAGCGCCAGTTTGCGCTCATCTTCTGCACTGGAAAACGATTCACCCTTGCTCAGCCACAGATAGGTCAGCAGGCCGGGAATCACCGGCTTGACCTTGTGGCCCAATGCCTGAGCCTGGGCAACTTGGTCAAACAGGCACGAACGCGCCAGGTAAAATGTCTGATCGGCAGCCAGCTCCGGAACAATATAGTGATAATTGGTATCGAACCATTTAGTCATTTCACATGCGGCTGCCGGTTCACCACTGGGCGCGCGGCCACGTGCCATTCTGAACAGCGTATCCAGATCGACCGGTGCATTCTTCGGATGGTTGAAGCGCGGCGGCACAACGCCCAGCGCGGTTGACCACTCAAGAATATGATCATACCAGGCGAAATCGCCAACCGTCACGAAAGCATTACCCGCAGCTTGCTGGATTGCCCAGTGCCGCTCGCGCAACTGCCTGCCCGTCTCGACCAATTCCTTTTCGGTCGACTGCCCCGCCCAATACGCCTCCAGCGCTTTTTTCAATTCCCGTTTTACGCCAATGCGCGGAAAACCCAGATTGTGTGTCAATGCCATATGTAATCTCTATTAATAATATTCAACAGCCACGTCCATTTCCGATCCCGGTGTGAAGTGGCCTCGCATGAGAGCTGATTAAGTCAGTAGGCAGATTGTGCCGCGCCTGGAAAATGAGGACAGCTCAAATTCATTGATGTAATATTAGAAAAATTCATACTTGAAGATAGCTATCTGATTTTTAACGTTATTTCATGAGCAGATATACTTATAACCAATGAAGTCACCGCTAACAGCATCGGATTGAAGCTTTCTTGATACCATTCAGGCATCAATGAAAAATTCTCACGCAAGCAATAATTACCATGATTGAAATTAAACATCTTGAAACGCTGACCGCCATTCGTGAAGCAGGCAACCTGCAGGATGCCGCCGAACGCCTGTCGGTGACGCAATCGGCGCTCTCGCACCAAATCCGCGAACTGGAAAGCAGGCTCAATCTGAATTTGCTGAATCGCCGCACACGCCCTGCCCGTTTCACCACTGCTGCATTACGCCTGCTGACGCTGGCCGACGACGTCCTGCCGCGTATCCGCAGCGCCGAACGCGAAATGCAGAAACTGGCAGCAGGCAGCACGGGCCGCCTGTACCTGGCCATTGAATGTCACTCCTGTTTCCAATGGCTGATGCCCACGCTGGATGCCTTTCGCTTGCAATGGCAGGACATTTCACTGGATCTGTCTGCTGCCTTTTCCTTCGCGCCCATTCCAGCCCTGATGCGCGGTGATCTGGATCTGGTCATCACCTCGGATCCCGTACCGAATGAATCGGTAGAGTATGTGGCGCTATTCAAATATGAACTTGTACTGGCGGTAGCCGCAGACAATCCGCTGGCCCGCAAGCGCTTTATCAAGCCGGCAGATCTGAGCAACCAGGTCCTGATTACCTATCCTGTGGAAGAAGAACGTCTGGATATTTTCACCGCGTTCCTGGATCCTGCAGGCGTGGAACCAGCCTCCATACGCAAGTCGGAACTGACCCCGATGATTATCCAACTGGTCAACAGCAACCGCGGCGTGGCGGCGTTACCGAACTGGGCGCTCACCGAGTATCAGGCGCAGGACTGGCTCAAAATCGTGCATTTGGGAGAAGCGCCCGGCATCTGGCGCACGCTGTATGCGGCCATCCGCACCGAAGACCGCCAAACCCCCTATATTCAGGCGTTTGTGGAACTGGCCAGGGAAATCTCGTTCAAGCATTTGGCAGGCATTCGTATGGCTTCCTGACGGTCTGGAGAGCCCATAGTTGTTAAATGCATACGCAAATGAATTTGTGGGTTGCAAACCGTAGCACCATGGATATATATTTCCATTAGGGAAAAAATATTGCTATGCGCAAAAACATCAATTTTTTCTATGTTGCAGCGTTTCGCAATACTTTCTGTTTAATTCTTTGAAAGACAGGAGCAGAGGGAAATGGCCGTGGGCAGTCAACATTCAGCATCCTTGGATCATTTGAGCAAACTTGCTGCAACAGCAGGTGTAACGATCAACGGAGACGCGCCGTGGGACCTTCGTCTCACAGATAACAGAGCAGCAGACCGCATTCTTGCTCAGGGGAGCATGGGCTTGGGCGAAAGTTATATGGATGGTCAGTGGGAATGCGACCAGATTGATGAAATGATCACCCGTCTGCTTAGGCATCGCATCGATGACAAAGTCAGAACCGCCGCTACTTTCTGGCATGTTCTGCGTGCCCGTTTTGTGAATAACCAGACCCGCTCCAAAGCCTGGGAAGTGGGCGAGAAGCACTATGACCTGGGCAACGAATTTTTCCGGGATATGCTCGATACGCGCATGACCTACACATGTGGCTACTGGGATACCGCCAACACATTGGATCAGGCGCAGGAAGCCAAGCTGGATCTGGTGTGCCAGAAACTGGGGCTCAAGCCTGGCATGACCGTCCTGGATATCGGATGTGGCTGGGGCAGCTTTATGCGCTTTGCCGCCGAGCGTTACGGCGCGCACTGCACCGGCATCACTATTTCCAAAGAGCAGGCCGAATACGGACAAAAAATATGCGAAGGCCTGCCGGTACAGTTTTTATTGCAGGACTATCGTGACCTGACGGGGCAATACGATCGCATTGTCAGCCTTGGCATGTTTGAGCACGTGGGGCGCAAGAATTACCGCACCTACTTTGAAGCGGCACGCAAGAACCTGAAAGAGGACGGACTATTCCTTATGCACTCCATTGGCGGGAAGATTCGCGATCACGATCCCGATCCATGGATTCACAAATATATTTTTCCCAACGGGGAGATTCCTGTGATTGGCCAGGTTGCTGACCATACAGAGGGTCTGTTTCTGATTGAAGACCTGCACAATTTTGGCGCCGATTACGACAAAACGCTCATGGCGTGGCATGCCAATTTCGAAAAGCATTGGGACAAGCACGCATCGCAATACTCCGAACGCTTCTATCGCATGTGGAGATACTATTTGCTCATTTGCGCCGGTTCATTCCGGGCGCGAGACAACCAGCTATGGCAATTTGTTCTGTCGCCCAATGGTGTGCCCGGTGGCTATCGACGGCCCAAGCTCTAGACGCAGCAGCCAACGCCATGCGAAAAAGCTCGGGGATGCATGGTTGACACAAATGCTGAGGGATGCCGCTGCGGTCATTGTCTGACTGCGGCTGCTTGACTTGTCTGATTGCGGTTATTTGATTACGACTGTCTGATTGCAGTTGTTTGACCACACTATTGACCGTGGCTATTTGAATGTGGCTATTTACTGGAGCTATTTAACTATTGCTATCTGACCGCATTGAGCATGCATGTTAATCGTCTGACGGAGCGCGAACAATCTTTCTTACAATATCTGCGGAGAAGCCGCGACTGAGCAGAAAGCGCACTTGTTTGGCATATTCCTGGGCAGTAGCGTATGCCGCTCCCTTGAATTTTTTTTCCCAGACTGCTTTGGCGCGTTCGTATTCAGAGCTCTGTAAATTGTGAATTGCTGCATTGACATCATCTTCAGATAGGTGATGTTGCCGCAATTTCGCGGCAATACGCATTGCTCCCCATTTTTGCGCAGTCACATTCGCAGTCGCCTGCAGAAAACGACTGTCCGATTGCCAGTTTTCTTTCTTCAGGCGCAGCATTACTGCGTCAAGCTCTTCCGGGCTTTCTGCGTGCGGGGCGAGTTTTTTTCTAAGTTCGTATTCCGAATGCTCGCGCCTGGACAGATACGAAATACCACGGGCAAGCAGGCTGCGACCCTGGCCGCGCCTGCCCTGCCCTTGGGAAAAATCACTCATTAGCTTCCGCAGCCTGGGCAACGTCTTCCGGATCGGCCGTAAATTCCTGGGCTCGCGCGATAATACCCATATTCTCGCGTACCCGGTTTTCAATTTCCACAGCCATTTCCTTGTGCTCTTTGAGATATTCTCGGACATTGTCCTTGCCCTGGCCAATGCGAGTACCACTATAACTGTACCAGGCGCCGGCCTTATCAACGACAGCCGCCTGCACGCCCAGATCGATTATTTCACCTTCGCGCGAAATCCCGGCACCATACATGATATCGAACTCGGCCTGCTTGAATGGCGGGGCGACCTTGTTCTTGACCACCTTGACTCGCGTTTCATTGCCCACAACTTCATCGCCCTTTTTGATGGAACCAATACGACGAATATCCAGGCGAACCGACGCATAAAATTTAAGCGCATTACCACCAGTCGTGGTTTCAGGACTACCGAACATGACGCCAATTTTCATTCGAATCTGATTAATGAAGATAACCATGCAATTGGTACGCTTGATGGAAGCGGTCAGTTTACGCAACGCCTGGCTCATGAGACGCGCTTGCAAACCGGGCAGGCTGTCGCCCATGTCCCCTTCGATTTCCGCGCGGGGCACCAGTGTGGCGACCGAGTCAATCACAATCAGGTCGACCGATCCGGAGCGCACCAGCGCATCGGTAATTTCCAATGCCTGTTCACCGGTGTCTGGCTGGGAAATGAGCAGGTCTTCCAGATTAATACCCAGTTTGGAGGCATACTGCACGTCCAGCGCGTGCTCGGCGTC
>NZ_JBQEAU010000136.1:0-10416 GCF_052108595.1 Advenella sp. | reverse complement strand
ACCCCAGCGCACATTGCTACGGCGATATGCTTGCTCCAGCAGCGCTTCGCGCTCCCGTTCAAAACGTCGCAAGCAGGCGTTGATCAGCCCCTTGAAGCCGGCCGTTTTGCGGTCCAGGCCGGCGGCAGCCACTGCCTGACTGACCAGTGTATAGGCCTCATAGACCGGCACCCGCGGGTTGTCGCGCACTTCGCGCTCGTCTATTGACAGCAGGGACAAGGCGGTGATCAGCAGACTGTCCGCCAGCGAATTGGGCGGACTACGATCCAGGAGCAGATCTGCCAGCGCATGCCCGCGGGCCAGCTGGCGCATGACATAAAATGACAGTGATTGGACCGCCGCGCGCCGACTTGCCGGCTCGGCATTCAGTATGTCGGTCAGGGAACGGCCTTCGCCGACTGCCTGCACTGCGTATGCTGTTGCCAGCAAAAGCTCGCTTAAGGGCGGAGTGACCGACGCCGCTTGCGGCGAGATGGAGGGCTGGACAGGACTAGTCATTGACTGAAATCCCCGAGCATAAAAAATTGACTGTGCATATACACCGTTAGTGAGCGAAAATGGTAAAATTGCCTGATTATTCATTGCGATAGCAAGCAACCGGCAGCAGATGGCGGACTGGAAGAGCAAAAACAAGGCTTGGCGGTTCCCGGTGTTCTGCCAGAAATACGGTCTCTTTTGCAAGCCTCTTTTGTAAGCGTTACCGGCCAACCGGCTTCCAATGCGCGCAATAGCCCCTGCCCTGCAACCCCGTACTGTAAGTTAAGAATACAGCAGGACAGGCAAAACCGGCAGCGCCAGCGGCCTTGCTGCTGTGTTTGGGGCAAATGGCTCAAGCGCCTGTCAACCTGGCTGCCGGCCGTATAAACCAGGCAAAAACGTGTTGATAGGCGCCGTGCCTTTACCGAAACAGGGCCGGCAACAGAATCCGTTTCGATCTGCCGCAAGAATAAACCGGACGCCTCGGGATACGGTATTTTACTGCCCATACCCCATTAGGTCGCGTTGCTTCCCATTGTTTCGTATTTATTCTCTATATTTTAAAGGTTTTCTATGTCCGCTCCCCGCGTTGGCTTTGTCAGTCTGGGCTGCCCGAAGGCACTCGTTGACTCTGAACGCATCCTGACCCAGTTGCGCACTGAAGGTTATGATATTTCTCCCTCCTATGAAGGCGCCGACGTGGTCGTGGTCAACACCTGTGGCTTCATCGACAGCGCCAAGGCCGAATCGCTTGACGCGATCGGCGAGGCGATCTCCGCCAACGGCAAGGTTATCGTGACCGGCTGTATGGGCGTGGAGGAACAGGTCATTCGCCAGGTCCATCCTCGCGTGCTTTCCGTGACCGGTCCCCAGCAATATGAAGAAGTGGTCCGTGCCGTCCATGAGGTCGTCCCTCCCTCGCTCGACCATGACCCTTATGTAGACCTGGTGCCGCCACAAGGCATCAAGCTGACGCCCAGGCATTATGCCTATTTGAAGATTTCCGAAGGCTGCAACCATCGCTGCAGCTTCTGTATCATCCCGTCCATGCGCGGTGACCTGGTCAGCCGCCCGGTGGGCGACGTGCTGCAAGAGGCACAACGTCTGGCCAATGCGGGCGTCAAAGAACTGCTGGTCATTTCGCAGGATACCAGCGCCTACGGCGTAGACATCAAATACCGTAGCGGTTTCTGGAACGGACGCCCGGTGCGCACCCGCATGACCGAACTGTGCGAGGCCCTGTCCGAACTGGGTATCTGGGTGCGTCTGCATTACGTTTATCCTTACCCCAGCGTTGATGAAGTGATCCCGCTGATGGCCCAAGGCAAAATCCTGCCGTATCTTGATATCCCGTTCCAGCATGCCAGTCCCAAAGTCCTCAAGGCAATGAAACGCCCTGCCTTTGAAGACCGCACGCTGGCGCGCATTCACAAATGGCGCGAAACCTGTCCCGACCTGACCATCCGTTCCACCTTTATTGTGGGATTCCCTGGCGAAACAGAGGAAGACTTCCAGTATTTGCTTAACTGGATGACAGAGGCACAGCTGGATCGCGTGGGCTGCTTCCAGTATTCACCGGTAGAGGGCGCACCCGCCAACGCATTGGGCGATCATGTGCCCGATGACGTCAAGCAGGATCGCTGGGAGCGCTTCATGGCTCACCAGCAGGGTATTTCCACCGCCCGGCTGGCACGCAAGGTAGGACGTGAAATTGACGTTCTGATCGACGAAATCGATGAAGATGGCGATGCCGTGGGCCGCTCTCACGCAGATGCGCCGGAGATCGACGGCTGTGTGTTTATCAGCAGCCCTGAAAAACTGCAGGCTGGCCAGATTGTGCGCTGTACCGTGACTGACAGCAACGAATACGATCTGTGGGCCGATCATAAACCGCTATCTTGATTGTGATTTACAGATGAAGTCTCTGCCTTATCAGTTGCTGGCCTTTGACTTTGATGGCACGCTGGCCGATACTCTGCCGTGGTTTGATACGGTGCTGGCCAGCGTGGCGCAAAAATACGGGTTTCGCAACCCGGCCGAAGACGAGAAGGAACAGTTGCGGCACCGCGATGTGCGCCATATCCTGAGCACACTGGATATCCCCTTCTGGAAGGCGCCCGCCATTCTCATGGAATTTCGCCAGCGCATGCAGGAGGCCTCGCCGGATGTGCATCTGTTTGAAGGCATAGAGCAGGCCCTGGCTGCACTCAAGCACGCCGGCTACCAGATCGCCGTCCTGAGCTCGAACAGTGAAATCAATGTGCGTCGCACATTGGGCAGGGCGACCGAGTTCATCGACCAGTATCGCTGCGGCAGCGACCTGTTCGGCAAAGCATCCAGGCTCAAGACCCTGTACCGTCAGACCGGCTGCACGCCCGAAACCTGTTTGCTGATTGGCGATGAAATCCGCGACATCGACGCCGCGCGCGAATCGGGCTGTCATGCCGCCAGCGTGGCGTGGGGCTATAACCATCCCGAGGTGTTGTCTGCAAAAGGACCACAGTTTCTGTTTTGCACGCCGGATGATATCCAGGCCCAGTTACTGCCAGCTTAACGGCCTATAACGGACCCATAGCGTACCTACAATAACCCCAAACAACACGGCGCATGTTCCAGGCGCGCGCATCGCTCGCGGGCTGACCCGTGCAAGGCTCGGGGATCAGCCCTGTGGCAGCTTCCACCCCGTGACAAAAACCGCGACAGGCTGACGCTTTCCGCCCGCTTTCTGCAATTGCAATAGCCGCAGTGTGCCATTACCTGTAGCGATATCAATGCCCTCGGGGGTAACGGCCAGCACCTGCCCGGGCGCTGCCGAAGCAGAAGCCCCCGCGGCACCGGCCTCAAGCGCACAGGCATCCCACACCTTGACCGGGCTATCGATCCCCGGCAGCATCACGCTGGCCCCCGGTGCAGGGTTAAATGCGCGGATACGACGCGCCAGCGTAACGGCATCCTCTGATAAGTCCAGCGCCGCTTCGCGTTTGTCCAGTTTGGCGGCATACGTGACACCGGCCTGTGGCTGCGGGCTTGAGTGCAGCACGCCGTCCTTATCCAATGTCTGCAGCACCGCGACAATTTGCCGCGCGCCCATCACAGCCAGTTCATCATGCAGTTGCGTGGCATTCTGGTCCACAATGGGAAGGGTTTCGCTGGCGATGACATTGCCCGTGTCCAGGCCAGCGTCCATCTGCATGATCGCAATGCCGGTCTGGCTGTCGCCGGCTTCGATCGCCCGTTGGATGGGCGCCGCGCCGCGCCAGCGCGGCAACAGACTGGCATGGATATTCAGACAGCCATAGCGAGGCAGATCCAGGACCCACTGCGGCAAGATCAGGCCGTAGGCGGCCACCACCATGACGTCGGGCTGCAGCGCTTGCAGCGTCTGGCGGGCACTGGCGGCCTCGTCGGGATACTTGCCATCCAGGCGCAGACTGACAGGCTGGATCACAGGAATATTATGTGCAACCGCCTGCTGCTTGACCGGACTGGGCGTCAGTTTCATCCCCCGGCCCGCAGGACGATCAGGCTGCGTCATAACCAGAGGAACTGAAAACCCTGCCTGCACAATGGCGGCCAGCGCCTGGCGCGCAAATTCGGGCGTTCCCGCAAAAACAACATTCAGCATAATCGTGATACTTGGAAAGTGATGAACAATTGAGTAGCATACCTCAAAGACGCTTTTATTTTCAGCCCCAACCGACATGACCCATCAACATGATCATTCTGCGGTACCTGCGCGCCGGCTTGCCTCCTACCAGGCATCAGAGCTTGTCGCAGAAAGCGAACGCTCGCAGGTAGCCCGGCGCAGCACCTGGGTCAGCGTCGCCGTCAATATCATCCTTGTGATATTCCAGATCATTGTGGGCGTGTTCGCCCAATCTCAGGCGTTGATTGCAGATGCCATTCATTCACTGTCCGACATTTTTTCCGATTTTGTGGTGCTGTTTGCCAATCGTCATGCCGCCAGGGCGGCCGATGCCGGCCACCCCTTTGGGCACCGCCGTTTTGAGACCATCGCATCGTTGGCCATCGGGCTGATCATGCTTGGGGTGGGGCTGGCCATGGTATGGAGCGCGGGGCTGCGCCTGACCGACCCGTTAACGATCCCCACCGTGCATATGAGCGCGCTGTTTGTCGCAATCAGCGTGCTCATGGCCAAGGAACTGCTGTTTCGCTATATGTTGAATCAAGCGCAGCGCGTGCGCTCTGCCCTGCTGGTCGCCAATGCCTGGCATGCGCGCTCGGATGCAGCATCATCGCTGGTTGTCGGCATCGGGATTCTGGCAAACATTGCCGGGTTTCCCATGGCCGATCCGCTTGCCGCGCTGCTGGTGGGCGCCATGATTGCGCGCATGGGCGGCAAGTTCTCACTGCGGGCACTGAGCGATCTTGCCGATCACGCCGTGGACGACGAAATCGAACAACAGATTCGCCAGGCCTTGCATGACACGCCCAATCTGCAAGGGTTTCATGATCTGAAGACGCGCAAGAGCGGCGACATGATTCTGGTCGAAGTGCATCTTGAATTTCCTTCGGACATGACGATCCTGGCGGCGCATGACATTTCCGAACTGGCCTGCGCGCGTATTATGCAGATCGACGATATTTTGCAGGTGACGACGCACTTTGATCCGGTGACGGTCGCTCCCGCGGACACTGGCCGCGAGGTCAATAAATAAGAGATACTGAACGCCAGATATTACGCGTATACATTGTGCGGCGGCATTGGCCCATGCCTTGCAGCCACCAGATCGGGTTTGCTACTTTTGTCAGTGACAGCAGGCGCAATGATAGACGCCAACCGCGTTTTGACATAGCGGCCGGTGCCAATTGCGATCGTTATATTCGTCAGCAGAAACGCCTGACCGGTACAACGTCAGTAAGCATTGTCCGCCCGGCCCTGGCATGCATCACACCTTCCGATTCTTGAACGCCAGCGAAATTTTCGCAAACGCCACCTGCAGATCTTGTGTACCGCCCTGGAACACCACGGGTTTGCCTTTTTTTGTGAAGACCACCAGCCGCTTGGACGCGAGCATCGGCACAAACTTGGCGAAGGTCACGTCCTGCCAGGCCACTTCACGGCGGGTCAGCCAGCTTTGCCGCAAACCCTGTGAATCTATGGTGGTGACTGAGGTCTGCATATAGCGGGTCGTAACAGCGAGCGCCAGGAACACAACCAGCAGGATCAGACCCGTCATGGAAAACAGCACCTGCACCCCGGCCTTATTGAAAGCCACAAGCGACTGCAATACGATGAGACCCAGCACAACCCAGGCGACCGTTTTCACCCAGGCGGGCCATGCCTGCCCGCGAACGGGCAAGGGTTCGATCGAAGCGAGCAACTGGTCGCGTTCGGACTCGGAAAGCGGCAGGAAATTGATGACCATAAGTGCGCTTACGCCGCCTGCCGTTTGGTAATAATGGCCTTGCCGGCACGACTGGAATTGGCGCGCTGCAGGTAATCAGAGATCCACTGGCCGGTGCTGATGACCTGATCCAGGTCAATGCCGGTTTCGATGTCCATGCCATGCAGCATATACAGCACGTCTTCGGTGGCGACATTGCCGGTCGCGCCCTTGGCATAGGGACAGCCGCCCAGACCAGCCGCAGACGAGTGCACAATGGCAATACCCGCTTCGAGCGCGGCCAGAATATTGGCCAGCGCCATGCCATAGGTATCGTGAAAATGCGCAGACAACATGGCGGGATCGGCCACCGCCGACACGGCGTTCATGACTGCCGTCACCTTGCGCGGTGTGCCCACGCCAATCGTGTCGGCAATATCAATTTCGTGACAACCCAGTGCCAGCATGCGCTTGACGACATCGGCCACCGCAGCCGGTGCGATCTCGCCCTCGTACGGACAACCCAGCGCACAGCTGATGCTCGCACGCACGCGCAGGCCGGCCTCTTTGGCCGCACTGGCCACCGGCTCGAAACGCTCAATGGATTCGGCAATGGAGCAATTGATATTGCGCTGGGAAAAGGATTCACTGGCTGCGCCAAAGATCACCACCTCGTCGGCGCCAGCGGCAAGCGCCCCTTCGAACCCTTTCAGATTCGGCGTCAGAACGGAATAAATAGTGCCCGGCCGGCGCTCGATGCCAGCCATGACCTCTGCGCCATCGGCCATTTGCGGCACCCACTTGGGCGACACAAAAGAGGCCGCTTCCACATTCTGAAAGCCCGCAGCCGACAGGCGATTGATCAGCTCGATTTTAATGTCGGTCGGAACAAATTGTTTTTCGTTCTGCAGGCCATCGCGAGGCCCCACTTCAACCACTTTTACGCGTTCCGCAATTGCCATGACTATCTCCGATCAGGCTTGATTCTGTTTTTGATGATGCAGCTCGAGCATGCGAGCCAGCTCTTTCAGATGATTGCCAATGAAGGTGAGCGTGGTTTCGTCGGTAATCTTGCCACCTTCGCCTTCGGCCTTGTTTTGTACTGTGCCGACCATGATTTCGGGCCGATTGACCAGATGAATATTCATCGCAACCAGGATCTGGCGCAGGTGATATTGCATTCTGGCCCCGCCGATAGCGCCGCCTGAGGCCGAAATGATTGAGCCGACCTTGTTGTCAAACGGCAGCGGACGCAAGCGCGATACCCAGTCGATCGCGTTTTTGAGCACACCGGGCACCGAATAGTTATATTCAGGCGTCACAAAAATCAGGCCATCGGCCGCAACAATGGCGTCGGCAAACGTCTGGACTTCTTCGGGAAATCCGGCATCCTGCACGTCCTGGTTATAGTGAGGCAGCGTACCGATGGAAGGAGCGTAAACCAGTTCCAGATTATCCGGCGCCAGGTCAGCCAGTTGCCGGGCGATCGAGGCATTATAGGATTTTTCACGAAGACTGCCGATGATGATCAGAACTTTGAACTTGGTGCTCATTAAGCGCTCCTGTTTGGGCTTGGACATGAATAGAACCTGGCTGGCGCATCGTTGCCGACGCCCCTTTGGCGGCATGCTGCGGTGGCAATTGCCGGCACTGAAATACCGAGCGAACAACGCTGCGGCATGCGTGACGGCATCGACTTTGCTGCGTTGCTTATTGTAAGTGATTCACCCGTTGCAGATAGCGTCCGTCTGGCAGGCGCACTATTTTACCGGCCATTTCCAATTCGGTCAGCAACCCCGCCAGCGTGCCCACCGTGGTGTCAAGCCTGACCAGCAGCAAATCCATGGAGACCGGGTCAAACCCCATCTTCTCAAGCAGCGCCTGGTGTGCCGCATTGCTGGTGGTCGTGATCACGGCTGGCGTACTGCGCGCGTCGCCCGATTGCGCCTCCCGGCGCGTTCCAGGCGTTATGAGCGCCAGGGGTGTGGCCGCACGCTTCGAGCCAGGCTGCGGCTGCCGCCCGGATTCACGGCCCAGGCCGGCGCCAGGGCTGGGTGCCGAACCGCTGCGCGCAAGCTCTTCCAGAATGTCTTCGGCGGTTTCCACCAGCTTGGCGCCCTGCCGGATCAGCGCATGGCAGCCACGTGACAACGGCGAATGAATGGAACCCGGAATGGCAAACACCTCGCGACCGTTTTCCCCGGCCAGACGCGCTGTAATCAGCGAGCCGCTGCGTTGCGCGGCTTCGACCACCAGTACGCCGAGCGAAAGCCCTGCGACGATTCTGTTGCGGCGAGGGAACTGATGCACCACCGCTGCGGTATCCAGCGGCAATTCGCTCACCAGCGCCCCCTGCTCCCGGATCCGCATGGCCAGCCCCTTGTTGGCTGCCGGATAGACGCGATTGATGCCCGTTCCCATGACCGCAATGGTGGCCGGCGCCGCGCCACTGGCCAACGCGCCCTCGTGAGCGGCCGCGTCAATGCCCTGGGCCAGGCCGCTAGCGATGGTCCAGCCGGCATCGGCCAGATGTCGTGCGAAAGCGAAGGCATTATCGGTGCCGCCTGCCGTGGCCGAGCGCGCGCCCACCATGGCAAGCACGGGCCGGGACAGCGCCTGGGGATCGCCGTCCACATAAAGCAGGGACGGCGGATCGGCAGTATCCAGCAATCGGGCGGGATACAGTTCATCGGCCAGCGTCACGATATGATGGCCGGGGCGGGCAAGCCAGTCGAAAGTGCGCTCGATCAGGGTGTGGGTAACCGGGTCGACCGCTGCGGCCAGTTGCACCGCCTGTTTCTGGGGCACCACCTTCATCAGCGCCGCCACCGAGGCACCAAAAATATCCTGAGGCAGTCCGAAGGCAACCAGCAGATGACGGGCAGTGACCGGGCCTATCCCGGGTTCCAGCGTGAGACGAATCCACGCGTACCGCTCTTCATCTGACATTGCCATATCCATCCGCTTGAATTTGTGAAAAAACACCCTATTATAGGAATATAGTCGCAAGAGAATGATGATTTTTCTGCGGCACCCCCAGGATTCCGATGCATCATGCAATTTGACCTGCTGCGCCAGAGGGGCACGGCGGGCTGTGAACCCCAAGCAGCATCGATTTCAATTATAATATTGGCCATGGCACTCTTACCTATTCTTCAATTTCCCGATCCCCGGCTGCACACGGTAGCAAAACCGGTAGCCCAGGTGGATGACCGCATTCGCCAGCTCGTCCGCGACATGGCTGAAACCATGTATGCCGCACCCGGCGTGGGGCTGGCTGCGACCCAGGTCAACGTGCATGAACGCGTGGTGGTCATTGATGTCTCCGAAGAAGGCGACGACCTGCTGGCGCTCATCAACCCTGAAATTATCTGGAAAAGCGACGATAAACAGGTATATGAAGAAGGCTGCCTGTCGGTTCCCGGTGTTTACGACAAGGTGGAGCGCTCGGCCAGCATTCGCGTCCGTGCGCTCAACGAGCAGGGAGAAACCTTCGAATTTGACGCAGAAGGCCTGTTGGCCGTATGCGTCCAGCACGAACTGGATCACCTGCTGGGCAAGGTATTTGTTGAATATCTGTCGCCCTTAAAGCAAAGTCGCATCAAGACCAGGCTGAAAAAACAAGCCAAGGAACAGGCCGAGGCCTGATTGAGCAGGAACGGCCGGATGCAGACCCGCAAAGGCCACCGCTGTCCCCAGGAGCAGACGTGCCTGGACCCATCCGGATCGCAAGCGCGCCCATCGCCCTCGCCAATCAGCAATCGCCCATGGCCGATCATCAAATATAATTGTTCTGATTTCTCCACCGCCCCGGCAAACCTTTCCTGCCGGCCGGTGGTTGCTCACGGTCCGTCGATCCCTTCTGCCCGCCGCATGGCCCGGCCGCACCCGCGACAGGACTGCCAGCTAACATGAATGCGCCCTTTTTTGCCCTGCCGCCCAGTGCCATTTTTGAAGACGGGCGCAGCCGTCGGGACAGCGAGGCGCGGCTGCTGGATCAGGTCGACCGGCAGGGACAGCGCCTTGCGGTCATCCACCAAGCCAGCCAGGGAATCAGCGTGCCGCGCAGTTATCAGCGCAATCGACACTTTGAAGCGGCCAGCAAGCAGTTGGCCGCAGCGGGCCTGCCCGTCGATGTTCGCCTGTCCGGCGGGGGTGTGGTGCCCCAGGCGGCCGGGGTGATCAATTTACATCTGGCCTACCCGGTCCAGGCCAATTATCCGCTGCAGCATGTCGAAGCGCATTACCTTGGCCTGTGTGAACTGATTGCCCACGCGCTGGCTGCTTGCGGCATTCATGCTACGCCCCAGCCGGTGCAGGGCTCGTTCTGCGACGGCCGGTTCAATCTGGCTGTTGATGGTAAAAAAATCGCCGGCACGGCCCAGTACTGGCGTCGCAACCGGACGGCAACAACACCCGCTTTTTCGCTACTGTCGCATGCGGTGATTCTGATCAATGCCGACAGCACGAAACTGACCGACATGGCAAACCGTTTTGAAGTGGCGCTGCACAGCCCGGTACGCTATCTGCCGGAAAAAACCACATCGGTCGCGGCGTTACTGGGCAGGCCTGAGACTGACTTTGAACAGAT
>NZ_JBQEAU010000135.1:9883-10889 GCF_052108595.1 Advenella sp. | reverse complement strand
CTCCACAGGATATTCTTGAATTCTGGTTTGAACAAACCCCTTCTGAGCAATGGTTTACCAGCGATCCGCAACTTGATGCAACAATTTGCGAACGTTTTACCGAGGTATGGCAACAGGCCACGCGCGCCGAGCTAAGCGGCTGGCGCAGCTCCATTCGAGGACGCCTTGCAGAGATCATTGTATTGGATCAGTTCTCGCGCAACATCGGCCGCGGCACACCCCTGGCATTTGCCCATGACACGATGGCGCTGGTGCTCTCCCAGGAAGCAACGCGTACCACCGAATTTGCCGATCTGACGCAACAGGAGAACAATTTTTTGCTGATGCCCATGATGCATTCTGAATCAACCGTGATTCACCAGGCGGCCGAATGTCTGTTTCGCAAATATGGTTCAAATGAGTCGTATCAGTTTGAACTGAAACACAAGGCCATCATCGACGCTTTCGGTCGTTATCCGCATCGCAACGAGATTCTGGGGCGCCCATCGACGCCCGAGGAAATCACCTTCCTGCAGCAACCGGGCTCATCGTTTTGATGCCTGCCGCTCTTGTGCGCCTGGTCGCGCGCCCTCCTCTGGATAATTGCAACCTGAATGCGGCTTGGGGGCCTTGACTGCGCCAGTCGGCCTGCCCGACCGTATCGAAAAACGGCTCCCGGCGCAACGGATCGGCGGCCTCAAGTGTGCCCCAAGGCTTACGCAGGACTGAATTTTCCGAACTTTCACAACAGAATCGGGCCGTTTGCGCGTTCGTTTTCAGAAAATATTTGACCGTGATTTTTTCTGTGATTATCATTAATTGACCAAGCAATTATTGCTTACCCAATTAATTGAACCTACATAATTCCAGCCGATCGAGAAAACGGGCGATGTCGCTGGCATTGCCTGATCCCGCATTGGCCTGGCTGATCATCACGGTTACCATCTTCCATGAGCTCCAATTCAAATACAACGACGGTCACCCCCGACGCACCGTCTGCCGTTCCTGCTTCTTCCGCTGAGGGAAC
>NZ_JBQEAU010000135.1:0-9873 GCF_052108595.1 Advenella sp. | reverse complement strand
ACACAAGAAGAAGCCTGCCGGCAACAAACGCGGTTTTCTGTTCAAGCTGTTGTTCCTGGCCATTGTGATCATCGCCATTATTGCGGGTGTCATGTATTACCTGAACGGCCGCTGGTATGAAAGCACCGACGACGCCTATGTGCAGGGCAATATCATTCAGATCACGCCGCAGGTTGAAGGCACCGTGGTGGGCATTTTTGCTGACGATGGCGACTTTGTACATGCCGGTGATACGTTGATCCGCCTGGATCAGACCGAGGCAGAAGTTGCCTTGAACCAGGCCAAGGCCACGTTGGCCAAAACCGTAAGGCAAGTGCGCAGCCTGTACAGCCAGGCCAGCGGCGCCAAGGCCACGTCGGGCGCGCAGCAGGCATTGGTGCAGGCTCAGGAATCTGCAGTCAAGGGAGCCAAAACGGCACTGGACAAGGCAAAGGCCGACTACAGTCGCAGACAGAAGCTGGTCAAGTCCGGCGCCATTTCCGAAGAGGAAAGCGCACATGCCAGAGACGTGTTTCTGCAGGCACAAAGCCAGTACCAGTCTGCTATCAGCCAGCTTGAAGCAACGCGCAGCCAATTGACGGCATCCGAGCAGAACGCCGAGGTGAGCAACGCGCTCGTGGCCGGCACGCTGATCAACCAGCATCCCGATATTCTGGTTGCCGAGTCCAAATTGAAAGCCGCCTATCTGACCTATGTGCGCAGCACGATCACGGCCCCAGCCGATGGCTATGTCGCCAAGCGTGCGGCGCAGGTCGGCCAGCGCGTGGCCGCAGGCAGTGCCATGATGGCCGTGGTTCCGCTGAAAAACGCATGGATTTACGCCAACTTCAAAGAAACACAAATGAAAGACATGCGTATCGGCCAGCCGGTAAGCATTACCTCCGATCTTTACGGCGACGATGTGGTCTATGACGGCGTGATCAGCAGCCTGGGCATTGGCACGGGCAGCGCCTTTGCTCTGTTGCCGGCCCAGAACGCCACCGGCAATTGGATCAAAATCGTGCAACGGATCCCGGTGCGCGTGGAGTTTGCCAAACCTGAGCAACTGGAAAAACACCCGCTGCGCATTGGCATGTCCATGTTTGTTCAAGCCGATCTGCACAACACCGAGGGGGCAGTGCTTGCCAGCGGTATCAATCCAAACAGCAAGCTGTTGACCACGATTTACGATCAGCAGGTGGCTGCGGCGGATCGGTTGATATCAGACATTGTGCAACAGAACCTGGCGACCAACGTTCCCGATAATACAAGCGCCGATGAGTAACGAAAAATCCAGGACGGTGCCGCCCGGCACGCCCACGCAACCGTTCGCCCCGGCCAGCTTGTGGCTGACAACCCTGGGTCTATGTCTTGCCACCTTCATGCAGGTGCTCGACACCACGATCGCCAATGTGTCGTTGCCAACCATTGCCGGCAACCTTGGCGTCAGTTCGTCCCAGAGCACCTGGATCATTACCTCGTTTGCCGTGAGCAACGCCATCACCTTGCCACTGACCGGCTTTCTGAGCCGGCGCTTCGGTGAAGTGCGCCTGTTCAATATCTGCACTGTCCTGTTTGTGATTACGTCGTTTCTTTGCGGCATCTCTACCAATATGACGGAGCTGATTGCTTTTCGCGCCTTGCAGGGTGCAGTGGCAGGCCCGATGTATCCGATCACGCAAAGCCTGCTGATTTCCATTTATCCTGCGGCGCGACGCGGCATGGCGCTGTCCATCCTATCCATGGTCACGGTGGTGGCGCCCGTCGCCGGTCCCATCCTGGGCGGCTGGATTACCAGCAGTTACTCGTGGGAATGGATTTTCTTTATCAATATTCCGGTGGGCCTGTTTGCCAGCTTTATTGTCTTTATCCAGATGCGAGCCCGTCCGGTTTCGATCATTAAATCCGGCGTGGACTATATGGGTCTGATTCTGCTGATTGTGGCGGTGGGTTCGCTGCAAGTGGTATTGGACCTGGGTAATGAGAAAGACTGGTTCGGCTCGGACTTTATCGTGATACTGACGATCGTGGCGGTTATCGGCACGATTGCATTCCTGATCTGGGAGCTGACTCACCCCAATCCCATTGTGAATCTGACGCTCTTTCGGCATCGCAATTTCGCGTTCGGCACCATTGCCCTTATTTTCGGCTACTCCGCCTTCTTTGCCATCAGCTTGCTGATCCCCTTGTGGTTGCAGCGCACCCTGAACTATGACTCGATGTGGTCGGGAATTGTGTCTGCGCCTATCGGTATCCTGCCGGTCTTTCTGGCGCCAATCGTGGGCAAATATGCCAATCGTATTGATCTGCGTGTGCTGGCATCCCTGTCGTTCGTTGTGATGTCGTTCACCTCGTTCTGGCGCGCCGACTTCACCACCGATCTGGATTACATGCATATTGCCATGACCCAGCTGGTACTGGGCCTGGGTGTGGCGTTTTTCTTCATGCCGGTGCTAACCATTCTGCTGTCTGATCTGCGCCCCGATGAGATCGCTGCTGGCTCCGGCCTGGCGGCCTTCTTGCGAGTGCTGGGAGGCAGTTTCTCGGCGTCGATTACCACATTCCTGTGGGACCATCGCGCTGTTATTCATCATGCCCAGCTAAGCGAAAATATCAATGTCTATAATCCGACAGCGGTAGAAGCATTGAAGCAGTATGGAGAAACCACCGAGATTGCCGCCTATAACATCAATAACCTGATTAATCAGCAGGCATTGCAGATATCATTCAATGAAGTCTTCTGGGGACTGGGCTGGCTGTTTGTGCTGCTGGTCGGACTGGTCTGGCTGACCAGACCGCCGTTCATGGCCAAGCCGGGCGCTGCCTCTGGTGCCCATTGAGGCGATCGAGCGACAACGGGTGCGGCCATTGGCACGCGCCCCGGATCACCCCATATGGATCTGTTTGCCATCGACCTTGACCAGGTCCTTGGCTGTGACCATGGTGTATTTGGAATGCAGGCGGGCAGATTGTTCAGCCTGATAATCGATGGTGCCAGCCCGCAGGTGTTCAACCTCTTCAGTCAGTTTGAACGATGTGCGGCTCATGAATGACAGACGGTCCATGATCGACTCGTAAACCTTGCCGATGACCCGCATCATGCCAACCGTGGTTTTCAGTTCACGACCGACATATTGCATCTCGTCGATGACACACTGGCCTTTTTCCGCACTCAGCTTCAATTGCGCGGTATTGATATCCAGCGCAGTGCCACCGCGCAATTGCATGGCAGCAGCACTGTGGATATTGACCGAGTCGGCAGAGATATTGAGCTTGCCCGGCACACTGACCGTGGATTCGTTCTGCTGTGCCTGTTCGATCACCGCAATCAGGTATACGCGCTCCCGTTCCGGGCCGCTGATAAGCACTGTGTCACCCACCTGGGGCTGCAACAGGCAACTGGCAGCGCGACGGCAGACCCATTCATGACCGTCGCATTCAACAACAAACTCCTGCTCATCCTGCGTTTTCACAACGCCGATCAGATGTACCGGATCGTAGACGGGGTAGGTTTTAGGCTGGGCAACTGAAGACATTTTTGTTCCTTTGGCGGTTGATCGTCAACATACAGCGATTCAGACGGCTGGCCGGGCGCCCATACGAGGCTTCCAGCGGGCCAGTTCGCCGTGCTGCATGGTAGACAGCACGAGCTCGGACATCATATTGATGGAGACATGCCGGGCAAAAAACTGCTCGAGCACGGCTCCGAACAAATAGGGACTGACACCGGAAAATGCCCCTTCATCCACTTCCAGATGAATTCGCGCACCCCTGCCAAACACGATGGGGCCTGGTACGGGTAACCGATGATGCACGGCCTCTACCCGTACATGCCGAACGCCATTAATCTGCTTGGCAATGGCCGGATCGGCGATATTTGCATATATTTTTAACATCTCACGCAGGGTTTGTGCGCCTTTTTCTGTATCCAAATCAATCAGGCTCAGATAATTGAGGCCCAGATGGCTGATCAGATGCCAAGCATAGGCGCCCTGGGCCAGTGCGGGCCGGGGGCGCGATGGTCCCCGCAGGATCTTGATGCCCTCGATGGGCGCCGACACACGCAACGCCAGATCGTTCTTCTGCCCAATCGGCATCAGCATGGGCAAATCGCGATTGGTACACAGCACATCCATACTCAGGTGCCGCAAATCCTCCGAAAACGGTGCCTGGTGTTTGTCCACAAGCGAAAGAAAGACCTCGCTACCGATATAACCGGTACGCGCGCCATTGCGCGCCGCGGTGTCAGACAGCAGACGGGGTTCACGTCGCATGGAGTAGTAAGCGCCATAATCGTCGGTATCGCTGCCCAGCGACCCGAAAAAGGGTCGAAATTCTTTCTCTGTCAGGTCCGATACATTCGAGTAGCCCGCTACCCGTGTCGTGTTGTAAACCTCGAAGTCCAGCGGTCGTGTACGATCGACCACCAGATGATATTCGTGGGTGTTGGGCGAAATCGTAATCCGGTCGGCTTTTTTTGGAAACAGGTTAACGACCGGCGTGCAGTGCAGCGCCAGATTCTCTGCGGTCACATTGCCTTCCAGCTCGGGCATGTCCTTGTCAAACAGGAATGTCAGCTCAAAGCAGCGGCTTTCCTGGCCACCCGCTGCGTTGGCGCTGCCCGCAGCGATGGCAGCCGGCAGCTTGAGCGCCTTTTGCATATTGTTGACGCTGAAGAACATGAAGCGAGTAGGAAAGGCAAAGTACTCCTGAATAATGCGATAGCCCTGAAAGATCCGGGCCTCGGCAGGCAGCAGCGCTTGGTCGCTCTCGAACCCTTCATGACGCAGGTCATTGACATTGATGCGGTTGATCCACTTGACCGGCTTTTCAGCATCATGGCACAGCACCGTAATGGTATGCCCCATGATGAGTTCGAGCAAGCGCTGCATGTGAATGTCCTGACCATTCAAATGAAATACCAACTGATCCAGCTTGAATTCGTGCAACTTGACGCCGCCCTTGATTTCCAGCCGAATTCGCAGCGAGCTGCGCACAGGCTGGTTCCGGTTGTTCAGATTCATCCGCTTCAAGGGCAGATCGGGCGGAACGCCCGAGAGCTCGGCGCTCGTCACCTGCAATGGCCACAGGGTCAGTGCGTGACCGGTCACAAATTCGCAGGGTGTCTGTTCCGTCTTGGGAATACGGCCACGCATGACCGTCCCCTTGGGCAGGGTAAAGCCCTTAGCCAGGCTGCCCTCGTTCATGCTGGGAGAAACCTGCACCACGGCCATGGATGGGGTCGGCGCCAGATAATTCGGATAAACCACTTCGAGCAAACGCTGGGAAAACTGCGGAAACTCGGCATCCATTTTCATGTGGATGCGCGCAGTCAGGAAACTGAAGCCTTCAAGCAGGCGTTCGACATACGGGTCTGCCACCTCGATGCCATTCATCCCCAGGCGACCTGCTATCTTGGGATAATGATCGGCGAACTCCTTGCCCATCTCCCGAATGTAGGCAAGTTCACGATTGTAATAATCCAGGAAACGCTGTTCCATCAGACAGTCCCCTGTTCCTGCAGATCCATATGGCCGCTTTCCAGATCAATGTCGGTACGGAACAGAAACTCGCGCGGATAGGGATTACACCAAAGTTTGCCGCGGATCTCCAGGCTGAGCACATTATGATGCTCCAGCGAGGTCACTTCGCTGACACAGGCCACTTCCAGCGAGTCGGCCAGAATACGCGGTTCGAAATGAATAATGGCCGTCTTGATGGACTGCTCCATATCAACCCAGTCGATCTCGGACATGCGCCTGCCGGCCAGCGCTTCGACGCCGAAATTGACAGTTGAATGACGCACCTGGGGAAAGGCATCCAGGTCATCTACGGTTTCAATATTGACCGTGTTCAGCACCCAGCGCAGGTCCCGCAGTACGGCATGGCGCAGCGTATCGTAAGTGATCATGACGCTGTCACGGCTTTCCTTTTTTTTCAGCGGTTCGTTGTCCGTGAGGCGATCCAGCAATGCCGGCTGCAAACGGTCCTTGGCAGCGCGACGCTCGCGCATGCCGAATGCCGTCCGTTTACCTGAAATGTCTTCCATATCCATATACGACACACCTGTGACTATCTTGCTTTTGTTCTATTTCTGTTTCCGATACAGGCAGGCGGATCAGTTCAACTGCCCATGATGAAACGTGACGCTGCGCATATCCAACAACGCATACTCGCCCGCATCGGTCATCCACATTTTCTGTCCGGTTCCGAAATAGATGTCCTGGCTGATCTGCTGCCAGTCTGTACGGCGCGACAGATTGCTGGCATCGTCCAGATCGGCATAATTTTTATCGGCAGGCGCCGGATAACGCGCCGGGATCAGGCCGATCTGCGAACGGCCGCTCACAAGCGTGATTTCGGCCTGGACCCAGATCAGATCGGTCAGGCCTTCCGGCTGGATCAGACGCAACGACTGGATCATATCCATGGGAACCCAGCCATAGCGGCCATTGGCAATAACCTCGCACACCGGGCCAAGGCGACTGTCGCCGTCACACAGCCAGTCAAATGCCTGCCCCTGCTCCTGCCCATTGACCACGACCGTGCCCGACACAGCCGGCGCCACTTCCAGCGCCTGCTCCCGCAAGGTGTGCGCGGTCTCGCCGTCACTGCGCAATGCCTCAAGCAACATGGCCATCCACTCGGGTGGCTGCTCGAATACCGCCGGCGTTTTCTCGCCACGAAAAACGGCTTCGCGCTCCTGCTCCGCCGTAATGGCGCCGGTATAGAGCACGGCAACGGGCTGGGCCTGGGCATTCATTTCAGAGCTCAGTTTTAATTGCTCAAATGCCTTGTCCCACAACCCCTTGACGGCCAGCAACTGGAACAGCCGGGCACGCAGATCGGCGTCAGCCGGTTTTTTTCTTATCTGTGCCTTCACCTGATCGAGCTGTTCATCAACGCTCTTGCCATCCAGTGCCTTTACGATGCCTGTCATATCCATTCCGTAATAAAAAATGCAATGAGCTAACAGATACCCAACGGGGCATACCTGTTAGCTCCTGTGGAGCCTGAAAAAAAGCTCCCTTGCTGTCAACGCGACAAAAGCCGATTAACCGACGATTTTGTTTTGTTTGACGTCATAGGCAATAATAGATTCAGCACCTTTGCCGCCCTGCTCTGTTTGCTCCCAATACTGCTGCTTGACTTTGGCAGCCTGGAAAGCATAGCTAACCATCATGGCATCACCGTCGTGCGCGCCTGTGTATTGAACAGAAGTCACCAGAACGTCTTCCAGCGTAATTTTGGAGTATTCCACCTGTGTGCCACCGGCCTTGCACACGGATACTTCAACCCTGCTCAGGTGTTTACCGGTAGAGCAGTGTTTCATCACTGCTGGTGCAGCCCGGTCAACGCGGGCAACAACGTTCAGGTCGTTAAAGCTGGCTTTACCAGTACCACCGCCACCGCCGGTAGCCATGGAACCGGGTTGTGTTGCACCCCATGCGAAAGACTGGATGTCGCTCCAGTCCTTGTGGTTGGAATCCTTGGATTCGCCGTTTGCACCTTCAATTTTCATAAACATATCAACAGCCACAATTTTCTCCTAGTGAGCTAATTAATTTGATTTGCGATCAGGCCACTTCGGCCTGTCATTGCTTCACATACTACTTACAACTGTAGATATCCCCGACCGCTGGATATCCGGTTTTGTCCGACACATCGCTTCGATGCGCCGGCCAATCGTCACTGCCCTGTGTAAGGGCAGCATTGTTCTGGAGCAATCAGCTATCGTTCTGTTTGAGCGACGGCAGTTTGGATACAAGACGCAGCGACACCGTCAGGCCTTCGAGTTGATAATGCGGACGCAGGAAGAACTTGGCAGCGTAATAGCCCGGGTTGTCTTCGATCTCCGTAACCTGGACCTCGGCGGCGGCCAGTGGCTTGCGCGCCTTTGTTTCCTGCGACGAGTTGGCCGGATCACCATCGACATAATTCATGATCCAGTCATTGAGCCAGCGTTCCATATCGTCACGTTCACGGAACGAACCGATTTTGTCGCGCACAATACACTTGAGATAATGCGCAAAGCGGCAGCATGCAAACAGATATGGCAGGCGGGCCGACAACCGGGCATTGGCTGTGGCATCCGGGTCGTTATATTCATGTGGCTTTTGCAGCGACTGCGCACCGATGAAGGCGGCAAAGTCGGAGTTCTTGCGATGAACCAGCGGCATGAAGCCGTTTTTGGCCAGCTCGGCCTCACGACGGTCGCTAATAGCGATTTCCGTGGGGCATTTCATATCGACGCCGCCATCGTCGGTGGGGAAGGTGTGGCAAGGCAGGTCTTCGACTGCGCCGCCGGACTCGACGCCACGAATAGAGGTGCACCAGCCGTATTCCTTGAAGGAGCGGTTGATGTTGGAAGCCATGGCGTAGGCCGAATTGGCCCAGGTATAGCGCTCATGCGTGGCGCCGTCAGTGTCCTCTTCAAAATCGAATTCGTCCACCGGATTGGTGCGCGAGCCGTAAGGTAAACGCGCCAGAAAGCGCGGCATTGCCAGGCCGATATAGCGTGAGTCTTCTGACTCGCGCAAACTGCGCCAGGCGGCATATTCGGAGTTTGTAAAGATTTTGGTCAGGTCCCGCGGGTTGGCCAGTTCCTGCCAGGAATCCATCTGCATGACTTCTGGCGATGCACCGGAAATGAATGGGCAGTGGGCAGCCGAAGAAATGCGCGCCATTTCACCCAGCAGTTCAACGTCTGGCGGGCTGTGATCAAAATGATAGTCGCCCACAATGCATCCGATGGGCTCACCGCCAAACTGACCATACTCTTCTTCGTAAACACGCTTGAAAATCGGGCTCTGGTCCCAGCCGACGCCCTTATAGCGTTTGAGGGTGCGACCCAGTTCCCTCTTGGTGATGCACATCACGCGGATTTTCAACAACTCGTCCGTTTCGGAAGTGTTGACCAGGTAATGCAGGCCGCGCCAGGCGCCTTCAAGTTTCTGGAACTCGTCATTGTGCATGATCAGGTTGATCTGCTCGGACAGTTTGTGATCAATCTCCGCAATAATCGCCTGGATGGTCGAATAGGCATCGGAAGACATGGTGACCGTGTTGGTCAGCGCCTGTTCGGCCAACGTGCGCACCGCATTCTCTACCGCTTCACGGGCCTGGTCGGTCTTGGGCTTGAATTCTTTTTTCAGTAATGAAGCGAGACCATCGGACTGCAGTCCTTCCAACTGTGCCGCTTCTTTCTGTACGCTCGTGCTCATTTAACTCTTCCTGTTACTTGCTGGTATCGTCTGCGTCGGGTGCAGGCTTGTCGGCCTCGGGGGCAGATGTATCCTTGTTCGGCGCAGCAGCCAGCGTTTTCATCAGGGCCGGGTTCTTCAGTACCTTGCTGATGAGTTCTTCTGCGCCGGTCTTGCCGTCCATGTAGGTCAGCAGATTGGCCAGTTCAGTACGCGCCTGCAGCAGTTCATTAAGCGCATCCACCTTGCGCGCCACCTGTGCCGGTGAAAAATCGTCGATGCTGTCAAAGCTCATATCCACACTGAGCACACCGTCGCCGGTCAGGGTATTGGGCACCTGAAATGCCACGCGCGGCTTGATGGCCTTCATGCGCTCATCGAAATTATCAATATCTACTTCAAGGAATTTTCGGTCGTTGATATCGGCCTGCGGCACTTCGGATTTACCGGCAAGATCAGCCATGACACCCATGACAAATGGCAACTGAATGGTTCTTTCGGCACCATAGATTTCAACGTCATATTCGATCTGCACACGCGGAGCGCGGTTTCGTGCAATGAACTTCTGGCCGCTTCTGCGTGACGACATTCGTGTAGCCATTCTTTACTCTCCAACTCTTGGCCGGCTGAACCGGCGGATCATATTTATCTAAATCTGTTTACTCTTCGCGGGGCAGCCAGTTTTCAAACT
>NZ_JBQEAU010000134.1:0-10915 GCF_052108595.1 Advenella sp. | reverse complement strand
GCATACGTTTGAGCTCAGGCGTTGGAAACTGCCCCAGCAGTTCCAGCGCCAGCACATCAATAAAATCACGATTGAAAAGATCATTGACCAGGTCGTGGCCACGGACCGAGATAGAATGGGCGTCGCCGCCGCCAATTTGACTGTTAAACATCGAAAAGCTCCCTCGTTAAGCAATTTTGTCCCCGCATCTGAATGCCGCGCATCAAACGAAAACATTTACAGGCAGGCAAAGTATTATTCAATCACCGCATCCAGCGCGACGACTCCATGACCGTTGTTCAACACCACCAGTGGATTGACTTCAAGCGACTGTACCCGGTCTCCCAGGCTTAGAAACAGCGCGACAAGGTGCTGCGTGGCGTCGAGCAGCGCTGATCGATCACGCGCAGGCAGACCGCGATGACTGGCCAGACGTCTTGCTACCCGCGTAGAATCCAGGATACCGTCCAGCAGAGCACGATCGGCCGGCAGACGGCAGCGCGCCACATCAGCCTCCACTTCCACCCAGACGCCGCCCGCACCAATGCTCAGAATCGGCCCGAAGACCGCATCGCGGTGAATGCCAACCAGCATTTCAACGCCATCGGTGATCATCTCGGAAACAAGTACTCCACGAATATTGTTGTCTGGTACGTTGTGCGCACACGCTGCAGCCATAATCTGCTCAAAAGCCTGGCGCACCTGCGCCTCATCCCACAGGTTCAATTGCACGCCGCCAATTTCGCTTTTGTGCAGCACGCCATCGGCCACAATTTTCAGCGCTACCGGAAAACCAATGGCTTTGGCCTGCATGGCCGCCTCGTCGGCAGTGTGGACTTGCAGCTCCTTCGGAGAACGTACTCCGGATTGCATTATCAGCGCTTTGGCCTGGGTCTCGTTGCACGGCAATGGCCCGGCGCAAGCTTTTTCATGCGAATCCGCCGGTGCATCGCGCCGGCCGTCGTTACGCTCTGTCCATTCGGCATACCAATTGATGCGTTTGAGCGCCTGCATGGCATTGCGCAGGCTATAGACGGGCGCAAAGCCTTCGGCGACCAGTAAATCATGAGCTTGGCCACGACGGCTGCTCATCCAGACGGGTACGAACGCTTTCCTTGCCTGTCTTGCCACCTCAAGCATATTGCGCACCATGCCTTCCGTGCTGGCAGCGTAGTTAGAGGTGATCGGGTACAGCACCGCATCCACGCCAGGATCATTGAAAAGCGGCAACAGGCATTTGCTGGCAAGCTGTGGATCGACCAGGGCCTTGGTCGTCAAATCAACCGGATTAGTCAAGGCGGCATATGATGGCGCGTGTTTTGCCATTTCCGCCACTGTCGATTCGTCCAGAGACGCCATGGTTAATCCTGCTTCACCCACTTTGTCTGCGGACAGTACTCCGGCTCCGCCTGAAGATGAATAAACACACAGACGCTTCAAGCCCTGAACTCCTACGCGCGAAAGCAAGCTTGCTACATCAAGCATTTCATCCAGATCATCGACCCGGATGACGCCATATTGGGAGAACACCGCATCATTAACGACATCATCGCCCGCCAGCGATGCCGTATGCGACTGCGCCGCCTTCTTGCCAAAATCAGAACGACCAACTTTCAGGGCGATCAGCGGCTTGCCTGCCCGGCTGGCTGCCTGCGCGGCAGCGACAAAGCGCTCTCCGTCCTTGATGCCTTCGATGACCGTGCAGATGATATCCGTCCCGGGATCCTGAGCCAGCCATTGGATAAAGTCAGCATTATCCAGGTCAAGCTCGTTACCGGTCGAGAACCAGCGGGAAAAACACACCCCACGTTCATTACCCTGCATCAATGATCGCCCAAGACCGCCACCTTGCGTGACAAGGCCGATACGCGAGAGTTTATTATTACGACCGTCATTGCGGAATTCGGTCGAAAAGGTCAGCCCAAGACGTGGCGACAATATGGTCATGCCGGCGCAATTGGGACCATACAGCCGCATCCCGGTACGCGCGGCAAGCGCCAGCATCTGCTGTTCGGCTTGACGCCCCGTTTCGCCCAGTTCTGCAAAACCGCCGGTAAACACAATGGCATAGCGCACCGCTTTAGCGGCACACGCCTCCAATGTAGCAAGCGCCGAATCTGCCCGGACCAGCAACAGCGCCACATCGATTTTCTGTGCTGGTACGTCGTCGATTGATCTGTACAAGGGCAGGTCCTGCCACTGTCCGCCTCGGGGGTTCACCAGGAACACGTCTCCATCGAAATCCGAGTGTTCAATCAGATTCTGCACTGTGGTGTGACCCAGCGTGCCTGCGGTAGTGGATGCGCCGACAATCATCACGGAACGAGGCTTTATCAGCCCGGCCAGGCTGTCAAAAGCAGTATTCGATTTCAATTGATCGACTTTCAACTGTGATATTCCTGCGCTCATGCGCCCTCCTTCCTGCATGTCATCAGCGTCGTCCATTCTGTGTCGGCCACGACCTCACCATGCTGATTTTTGATAATGCGATGCATCAAGACTCTGCCAGTTCCCGGCCGCTTCAGCGATTCGGTTTTTTTGCCGATGCGCAACTCCACATGAATCGTATCGCCGATAAACACCGGTTTGCGCCATTGGCATCGCAATTCGACCAGCGCGTACCGGGCGCCATCCATCAGCCGATAAACAGGCATGCGCGTGGTCAGCCCGGAGGCGATGGCCAACGTCAGCATGCCGTGGGCAGCGCGCTGCCCAAAAGGATGCTCTTGCGCATAAACTGCATCCGTGTGCAAGGCGTTGAAATCACCCGAGAGACCCGCGAACTGAACCACATCCGCTTCGGTCACGGTGCGACGCGGACTGATCCAGCTCTGCCCCTCATCGATATCATCAAAATAAAGGCGGCGGCTCAAATGCTCGTTCAGATCGAATGGCGTGCTCATGCGTAACGTCCCCCTGTCACATGGACGGTTTCGCCGGTGGTAAACCCGGCCAGACGGGAAGCCAGAAAAGCGACGGTTGCGGCCACATCGGCCGGATCGCCCAGACGGGCGACCGGCGTATTGGATTTGGCGCGCTCGGTCAACTCCTGATAGTCCGGGCGTTGTTGCATGCGAGGCGTAGAGATGACCCCCGGCGCCACGGCGTTGGCGGTGATGCCGAATTTGCCAGATTCCAGCGCCAGCGAACGGGTGAAGCCGATCAAGCCGGCTTTTGCCGCTGAATAATTGGTCTGCCCGGGATTGCCAAGATGCGCACGCGATGCGATGTTAATAACCCGGCCATATCGGTTATCCATCATCATCGGCAATACGGCACGGGTGCAATGGAATGCCCCTTGCAGGGTGACGTCCAGAACCGCATGCCAGTCTTCCTCAGACATTTTGGTCAGATAGCGGTCACGTGCAAAGCCGGCGTTGTTGACGAGCACATCAATTTTTTTCCACCTATCCGTAGCCTGTTGCACGGCCTGATCCACCGCATTCTTGTCCGTCACATCAGCAAGTACGCCAAGCACGCGTCCCTCGAAGGCAGCAAGCTGTTGGCAGGCATTGTCAATCGACGGCTGGCTGGCATCGCATACCACGACATTGCAACCCTCCTGAAGAAAACGCGTTGCCATTGCCAGGCCCAGTGTGCCGGCGCCGCCTGTTATCAAAGCGGTGCTGTCTTTCAATCCCAGATCCATATTCAGTTTTCCATCCAAAGTCTGATTTCAATTTCGGTCATGTCATTCTCATTCAATTTGAAGCTTGGCTTTTTCCACAAGCGTTTTGGCTTCAGTCCGTTCGTTGGCCCAGAATCGGTCAAATTCCTGCGGCGTACTGCCGACTAGCGGCGTGTACACGCGGGCAAACCGCTCGCGCACCACAGAGGTTTGCAGCGTCTCGCGCAGTGCCTTGGAAAACTTGTCGATGATGGGCTGCGGCGTACCTTTTGGCATCACGACGGCTTGCCACGTTGTCACGTTAAAGCCGGGTACGCCAGACTCTGCCACTGTCGGTATATCAGGAACATCCGGCGCGCGCTTGCTGCTGCTGATGGCCAGTGCGCGCAAGGTTCCATTCTCGATAAAGGGGGCGGTGGTTGAGCGGCTGTCGACCATGAACGTCAGCCGGCCGGCGATCAAATCCTGAAGCGCAGGCGCACTGCCCTTGTACGGCACGTGTGTCAGTTTCGCGTCCAACGCAAGCGCTAGCGAGGTTCCTGCGATATGCATGGAGCTGCCCTGGCCCGCTGAGCCGAATGTCAGCTTTTCCTGGTCCTTCCTGATACCGGCAATCAAGTCCTGCATGTTTTTATAGGGCGATTTTTTGGGAACGACCACGATCAGCGGCGAGTCTGTCAATTGCGTCACCGGCGCGAACACGTCGCCGGGATCGGTTTTGACGTTTTTGTACAAATAGGTATTGACAGCAAGCGGCCCCACATTGGCCCACAGGGCGGTGTATCCATCGGGTGCAGCCGTAGCGACGGCGTTGTTGGCGATATTACCGTTGGCCCCCGCCTTATAATCGGGCACCACGGGCTGGCCCAGTTTTTCTGCCAGCACGTCCTGCACCATTTTAAATGCGATATCAGACGCGCCTCCCGGGGCAAAACCGATAACCATGCGAACGGGCCTTTCAGGCCACTGTGCCATCGCGCTTGTTGCCAGCGAACATGCAGCCACTCCCAGTGCCACTTTCATAAACATTTTCATCACTTCCTCCTTGGATTATTAACTGCTCAAACACTCATGTCATATTTGACGTTCTTTAACTGCGTGTTTTCATAAATGGCTTCCAGGCCACGCTCCTTGCCTATGCCGGAAAGCTTATAGCCGCCAAAAGGCGCATCGAAGGACGTGCGCACGCCGGTATTAATGGCAACGCTTCCCGATTGCAGACCCCTTGCCATTCTCAATGCCCGTCCGCCATCCCGCGTGAAGACCACGGCTGCCAGTCCATAGCGCGAGTGATTGGCAATACGCAAGGCATCGTCTTCATCCTTGAACGTGATGACGGACTGCACCGGTCCGAAGATTTCATCCTGTGCCGATTGCATTTGCGCGCCCGATTGCAACAGCAACGTGGGCGGCACAAAAAAGCCGGATGCCGTGTTCTCGTCCAGAGCGATGTCGCCAAAAGAAGCGGGCTTGGCCCCCTCTTCTGTCGCAAGCCGAATGTAGTGCTCGACACGCTGCTTTTGCGCTGCGCTGACCAGCGGTCCCATTTCGGTATCGGGCGCTCCAGGCGTGCCAACCCGCACTGCTCGCAGGCGCTTTTGCAGACGATCAAGAAAATCATCAAGTATCGTTTCCTGCACAAGTATGCGTGTGCAGGCAATACATACCTGGCCGGAATTCTTGATGATGTCTCCCGCTGCGACAGCAACAGCCTTGTCCAGCGCGGCATCTTCAAACACGATCAGTGGCGACTTGCCACCCAGTTCCAGCGTGACCCGCTTCAAGTCGTTTGCGGTGGAAGCGAGAATGCGGGCACCGGTGACGGTTCCGCCTGTGAACGACACTCTGGACACGAGCGGATGCGTGACCAATTGTTCGCCTACGGTCGCCCCTAGGCCATTGACCACATTGACAACGCCAGGCGGGAAGCCCGCTTCCTCGAACAGCCGCGCCAGCGCCAGGGTCGACAGCGGCGTGACCTCGGACGGCTTGAGCACGATGGTATTGCCGGCTGCCAGCGCAGGCCCCAGTTTGTTGATCGTCAGCGTCATCGGGTAGTTCCACGGCATAATCAGCGCACAAACGCCCAGCGGCTCACGAATGGTGTAATTGAGGACATCGCTGTTTCCCACGGCGATCGTTTCGCCGCGTACGGCAGGAATCATGCCCGCAAAGTACTCCAGTGAAGACGGCATGGCCTTGAGCGATTCGAGCGAATGCGTAATGGGCTTGCCAACGTTCAATGTCTCTATCCACGCGAGTTTTTCCCGATCACGATCAAAAAGCACCGCCAGGCGTCTTAGCAATCGGCCGCGTTCGGCCGGCGTGGTCCTGCGCCAGCCATGTTCGAATGCGTTGTGGGCTGCCTGTACGGCTGCATCCACGTCAGCCGCGTCTGCCTGATATACCTGGGCAAGGGGTTTTGCTGTGGCCGGGTTGAGTGTGTCAAAGACCAGCCCTTCCCGGCCGGCTTGCCAGCGCCCGTCGATGAGCATCTCGTATGGTTTGGAATCAATAACATTCATGACAGGATCCTTAATTGCCCATTTGCAGGTACAGTGATTTGATTTCTTCGTGGCTGAGACGGCGCGGGTTAAGCGGCATGGATGCGCTTTGCACAGCCTGGGTCGCCAGTTGACCGGCCTGCTGTTCTGACAATTGCAAATTGGTCAGATAAAGAGAGATATTGGCCTGTCGCGCCAACTGTTCGACCCGCTCGATCAGCGCCTGCGCGCCCCTATGATCATCGCCCGTACCAGCAATATTCAAATGCCTAGCGGTATTGGCGTAAACGCTGGCATGCGTCTGCACGGTGTAGCGCGACACCACGCGAAAGACAGGGGCCAGCACTTCGGCATGCGCCATGTCTGCGACCGACTCCAGCGGTGTACACATGGCATGGACGGCGTCTACTTTGCTGATGCCGATTGCCACACCTGCAAGATATGCCCCCATCTGCATCTCTGTACGCGCAGCCAGATTTTCCGGTTTTTCGAGCACCAAGGGTAAGGCTTGCATGCAGGCATGCAGGGCGTGCAAGGCGATGGCTTTACCAATCGGGTTGCAATCGGTATTGACCAGCGCACCCAGTGCATGCAGCAACGCGTCGAATCCGCCTTGCGCAGTCGGCCGCATTGGCAGGTTCAAGGTAAGGTCAGGTTGTAGCGCGACCAACGCGGGACGGGTTCGCAAAGAACGGTACATATGCTTGCGCCCGTCATCGCCCTGAATCAGCGCCGCTGAGCTACTCTCGCTACCCGTGCCCGAGGTCGTGGGAATGGCAAGCAATAACGGCGCATCAGGCCGAACAGGACCATCAAGCCATGCCTGGCCGCGAGGTGCCGCCAGCTCTTCAGGCTCCAGGCCACTGCAAAGACATCCAAACACGACTTTGGCAACGTCAATAACACTGCCTCCACCCACGGCGATAATACTGACACAACCGGAATGTCGCGCCATACGCAATGCTTCTCGTACCTCGGCCAGCGATGGGTTGGCCACCACCCCTTCGAATACCTGCCAATCCTGTATTGACCTTGCGGCAAGCGCCGCCTGCACAACAGCGCTACTGGCACGCCATGCACCCGGGTCGGTGATGACAAGCGGACGGCGCAGCCTGGATTCGGCGGCCTCGATTACTTGCCGTACCGCGGACGGCCCCCAATAGCAGTTGCCTGGCCATGATACGGCGCCGCTGATTTGAAGAACCGCAGAGCGGGTATTGATGTCTTCCATCATTTCCATTATAATTTGCTGTGCGAATTATTAATTTGCTAATTGAATTATCATAATGAAAGAGGATATTCATGTCAAGACGCCCCAATCCAAAAGACGATGAAAATGCAATGACATCCGACACACCTGACAGGCAGTTCGTCACTGCGCTGGCACGAGGCCTGGAAATATTGCAATGTTTTGATGCTGAGCAAAGGATGCTGGGAACAACGGACATCGCCCAAATGACCGGGTTAGCGCAACCCACTGTATGGCGACTATGCTATACATTGCAGAAAACCGGGTTTCTCACGAACGTCCCGGGTAAGGACAAGTTGCAATTGGGAACAGCTGCGATTGCGTTAGGCGCTGCGGCATTGGCGGGCCAGGATGCGCTGGAGGTCGTCCGACCCATGCTGCAGGCGATTGCCGACCGCTATCAAGTGGCCGTTGCTCTGGGCCGACGGGAGGGCAATAGTATTGTCTATCTGCTGCGCTGCCAGGGCAATTCACCGCTGTTGATGAATCTGCGTGTAGGTTCGCGTATCCCCTTGTTTCACAGCGCGATTGGCTGGGCATATCTGGCAAACTGCAATCCCGAGGTGCGCGACCAACTGCTGACCGAAGCCCAGAGCAGTGGCAAGCTGGCAGATGCCTCCGAATTCAAGGCAATGAAACAGGCGCTGGCACGCTATCCTGAGCGTGGTTTTGTCTATCACGAGCGGCCCATATACCAGATCAATACCGTGGCCTCGGGGATCAAACTTCCCGATGGCGAGCGGCTTGTGGTCAGCTGCGGCGGACCCAGCTCCCTGCTGCCCACCCCGCTCATGCTCGAAGAAGTCGGCCCCCTGATCAGCCAACTGGCCCGTGAGTTGCACCCTGTTCTGCTATTAGGAAAAGATATATGAACATGGACGCAAGAGCTGATAGCGCAACAGACATTGACATTCGTCATTGCAATGCGAATATCCCGGATCAATATCCGACACGCATAACCACATTGCTCGGTATCCAATGGCCTTTCCTTCTGGGTGGCATGATGTGGCTTTCCGATGCAAACTTGGTCGCCGCAATGGTCAACGCCGGTGGCATGGGATTTATCACGGCGCGCAGCTCAAATTCTAATGAGCGATTCCGTCAGGAACTGCAGACATGTCGTCACTTGACTGGTGGCATGCCCTTCGGAGTCAATCTGACGCTATCGCGTCGTATGCAGAACAATGACGTCGTGCTTGAGCGTTTACGCATTGCTCTTGAGGAAGGCGTGCGTATTTTCGAAACAGCGGGGCTGCCACCAACATCGCTATTGCCTCAATTGCGACAAACCAATTCGATCGTGATTCATAAATGCGCCCATGTACGCCACGCTGTTGCCGCACAGAATCTTGGCGTAGACGCGGTAACCCTGGTTGGCGTGGAAGAAGGCGGCCACCCCGGCAGCAACCAGTTGCCAACGTTTTTGAATGGTGCATATGCGCTTGAGCAATTGCACATTCCACTAGCGTTGGGCGGGGGTATTGGCCACGGACGGCAAATTGCAGCTGCACTTGCCTTGGGCGCAGATGCCGTGGTCATGGGCAGTATTTTCACGCTAGCGCACGAAACACCAGCACACCAGGCATACAAGCAACGTGTGGCCGCCACGGACCAGCACGGCACCTGTACGGTTCTTGGGTCCTTGGGCGACACCTGGCGAGTCATTAACAATAACAATGCCCGCAAGGTCGCTGCCATGGAACAAGCCGGCGCACGTGAGTATGCTGATTTCGGGGAGTTAATCAGTGGTGTGCGCACAAAAGCACTGGCCTATGGACAGGGAGAACACGAAGAAGGCATGCTGTCAATGGGACCGGCGGTGGGTTTTGCACACTCGGTCGAGTCCGTGGCCTGTATTGTTAGCCGATTACAGCAGCAGCTGATGGATGCAATCGGCCGATTTCAATACATGTGTAATAGGTGAACTGTCGCCGGTTGCAACGTCGTGGTCAATACGGACAGTAGTTGGACCTGTGATCCAGCAGCAAATGCAATTAATCCCGAGACTGCGCGTTGCTTAATTTATAGCCGATTCACAAGCAGCCCACATTTGACTCCCTTCTATATCAGCGACCTTACCCGCCGACCTGCTCGCCTTCTTTCACTGCCCGCTCAAGATCGTTTTTGGGACAATATGACTTCACCAGGATCCATGGCGTTTTCTCGGTTCGGCTCAAACCGTAATTTTTTCATGTACGGTGCGTGCTTTTCCCGGCGCTAGTTCAGAAATTTCTTGCCGTAGTGCGCCCTGGCCTGTTCAACATTTTTCTGGCCGGTCACAATATCACGCATTAAAAACACAATGACCACCCGGCAAGCTACAGGGCGCCGTCATATGCCATTATCAATGGCGACGACGCCTTGTTTTTCCCGCTGGCTGCCCGAACCATAGCTCAAAGCAACCGGGCTTTGGATAGCAAACATATTTCAGCCTCATTAGCAGTTGGCCCGATAATTTTTTTGCAATGCCAAGATGGCGCTGTCAATTCGAACCGTAAAATACGCGAAGATCCTGCGTACTCTGGGGCTGCAGCCTTGGGCTGTCCACATAAACAACCGGACTTATGACCGGCGTCGTCGCAACGACACGGTTGGTATTGCGCTGGCTCTGACTGTTATTGATCCTACTGTTATCAGCGGCCGCCACCGGACGTTCCGGAAGCCCTTTTGCCGTTGCATAGTTCGGACAACTTCGACCAGTGGACTCATAGGCTTTGCGGTTCACGTCTTCACCGAAACAGAAAAAACGCATGTCCGCCACATCTTTGTATCCCAACTTGTACGCAATACTGGTATCTTCACGCGCATTACACGCTTCCGACTCACCGGCCAGCGAACCACCGATACCAAAACCGGTCGCACCAATACCAAATGTGCTCGACTGACCGCAGTTGTTCACGCCGCCAAACATACTGGGCGGTGCATATACATTTGGGGTTGTGTGGACCGTCTGTGTACGTCTTTGCTCGGAGCCGCCAAAGGTCAGGTCAACGACCGCAGCCGCACCGGAGTCGGCAGACTGATTCGAATTGGCGTTTGACCCGCTATTGGCATTTGAATTTGAACCCGAGATAGCGCCCGCTGATTGGGCAAACACCGGAGGTGACAGCAGCAACCCAAGGGTAACGACAAGTATCATTTTCATGGCAATTCCCTTACGGAGAGAGCGCGCCCTCCCCGAGAAGATGTTTTCATTGATTACGTGCTTATGCGATCGGCACCCGCTTTAAGGTGTCCAGTGAACAAAGGAGCCGATCGTTCCAAAGGTGCCACCCGCTCCGGATGTAAAGGCACCACCGGCAACCGCATTGGATGTCTGTGCCGCAAATCCGAGAGAAAACCCGGAATTGGTTTGCGAAGAAACAGATTGTCCGGCGGTTTGCGTTGTCACGCCGCCGGGCCCGCCCACTACCTGCGCAGCAGACCCCGTTTGATTGGATGCAGCAGAGGTATTGCCGGCGGCCGAGGTGCCAAGCGAGCCCTGACTGCCGGCTACCGACGAGCCGCCACTGGCTGTACTACCTGCGCCCCCACTGGTGGCAAACGCGCCAATTG